>WGBK01000001.1 GCA_015494335.1 Gammaproteobacteria bacterium
CACACCCTCGTAGCCTTTATCTACCACTATGGTCTTGACGAGCACACCGCGGGTATGGGCCAACGACCAGGCCAGGGTATGCCCATCACATGAGTTGTTCGGCAGAGCATGGGCATAACGCCCCACCCGCTGTGCTAACAGCTTGTCGGTGCTGGTATAGCTCTGACGCAATACGATGCCAGAGGGGCGGCACTGCTTGTTCAAGCGCTTCAGGCTCTTGAGGTACAGCTTGGCATAGCATCATCCGACAGGCCACAGGTGTGTTTTAGATACAGCCGGCTCACTATCAGCAGAGTTAGCTTGGAAGGCTGTCCAACAACGGTTTTCTCGTAAATTACAAGTATTTCTTGAACGTACTCGCCGTCACGGCCACCGTCAGCGCAAAGAGGGTCGCGAAGGGGATTACTACGATGCTGGGATGCAGGCTGAACGGCAGAGAGAGATAGATCACCCAGGCCAGCACGACCAGGGGGAGCGACGCTTTCTTGGCGTAGTGGTAGACGAACGAACTCTCCCTTCCCCCACCCCATCGGCGCAAATCGCGCTGCACCAACCCATCGACCAGCGCCACCAGGCTGAACAGCAGGAAGATCGGCATCGCCAGCGTAAGGATCGCCAGGCGCACGGCGAACAGCTGGGTCACCTGCATCATGGCGATCACAAATTCCGAGATGGGCCGATAGACACGATGCAAGGTCGGTCGGATGCCGCGCTCGCTCGTTGCCGGCGGCGGAGAGATCCAGCGGATGAAGTCGGCGAACCGCGTCACCTCGAACAGGTAGTGATAGGCGTTGTCGGCAAAGCGTTTGGCGAAGCGAGCCGGGTCGGAGGTGAGGATGCTGCGCCGGAAATCGTTGTCCAGATAGCCGATCTCCCGGGCGAGCATGGCACGGCTGTGATCGATACCCTGGTCCGGCCACCAAAGCACCATACCGGCCCATTCGACGACGATGGAGAACAACAGCGAGAACAGCAGCCACTGGATGAGTTTCGCCACAGCGGTCAGACCTTTCGAGATCGCTCCTTCCTGCGCGACCCGTCGGCGGGGATCAGCCGCAGCCTCAGCCATCAGAGGTCTCTGTCTCGAGCTCGGATTCACTGACCTCCGGCGCGGCCGCCCACCAAGGTTCCTGCACCCGATACCAGTGGTCGTTGGTGATGTAGGTTCGCTCCATCTCCTCGGCGATCTGGGTGAGAGACTCCGGCATGTCGGCATCGGGGGCCGGCAACGGCATGCGGATCTTCCAGAGCTGCCCGCCTTCGAGGAGCGCAAAGGCCTGCCCCTTGGGTAGCGTGATCAGCTCCGCAGGGGTGAGCATGGGCACCTCCGAGACGCTGATACGATCCTCATTGCGTGATTTGAAATCGACCCCCGATCCGGGATCCGAGGAATCGTCCACGCCAGACACACTCATCAAGGTGAACACCTCGACCTTCGGCAGCTGCTCCGTGAGCATCTCAGCCGTGGCCAGCTCCTTCACCCGGAGCATGATCAGGGTGTTGAAGTTGCCGGCCACCTGTCCGGCTTTCGCCCGGTTGCCGATGCGCGCCTCCACGTCCGACCAGGTCTGGGTATAGGCCGTCACCTGAAAGCCAGCGCCCCCGGCCTTGTTCAACAACGGAATGAACTCATCGCCGATCAGCTCGTTGAACTCGTCGGCGTGCATGGAGATCACCGGCGGCTGGTCCATGGAGGCGCCCGGCACACCGTGCTTGTAGATATACCCGGCGACCGAGACCAGATCGGCGAACATGGAATTACCCACGGCACTGGCTACCGTGGTATCGGTCAGGGCATCCAGTCCCACATAGACGATGCCCTTGCGCCGGATCACGTCCATCCATTCGAAGATGGGCCGGGTGTCCTGCTCGTCCAGATAATTCGGTGAGATCAGCTCGGCGATATTGCCGGTGGTCAGCTTCTCCATCAGGGGGCCGACGGAGCTGACGATCTTGTCGAAATAGGTCTTGTCGTACTTGAAGGCGGACACCAGCCCATCGAGGACCGGATCGTAGAGATCCTGTGCCTGCAGGTGCCGCATCAGGGCGATGGCCTCTTTGTTGCGACCCCGCAGTGCCGCGGGCAGATTGCGCTCCGAGATCTTGCTGGCTAGTTCCCCGACCTGTTCCTTCCAGTCCTCGGCGCCGTGCGCATTCAGATGGGCACGAGCATATTCCATGAACAGGGGTTCGATATCGTTGATGTAACGCCGTACCTGCTGGTAGTCCGGACGGCGGCCCAGCGCCACCAGCGCCCGGGCGATGATATTGACGAAGCGCCAGGCGAACTCCTTGAAGGCAGCCGAATTGCCTTCGCTGGGCAGCTGGTTGGCGATCCGGGTGGCCACCTCGGTGATACGCGAGAAGTTGCCGATGGCGTTGTATCGGGCCGAGACCTGGGGAAAGCCCAGATGGAACACATAGAAGTCCTTGGCCCGTCCGGCCCGCTTGGCCTCGGCGTAGACGCACCGCAACAGACCGGCGTCGCCCTTGGGATCGAAGACGATCACCACGTCCCCGCGCCGGATGTCCTGAGTGATGAGGATCTCGGCCAGTCGGGTCTTGCCGACCCGGGTAGTACCCAGCACCAGGGTGTGACCCACCCGCTCGCCGAGATCCATCCACACGTCCTGCTCATCCGGCTCGACCGCGTGCAGGGCCGGCTTACCCCCGACAGCCGGCAAGGGCGCCAGCGGGTTCCACCAGGCGCGGACCCGGAGCAGGCGCGCCAGCAGGCTCAGGATCGGGATCGACTCCCAGACGACCTCCTTGCGGCGCGCCCACTGGTAGAGGACTCCGGGCTGGACATAGCGCTGGACCTCCGGCCGGATGGTATCGCGCAAGCGCTGGGTGTGTTTCTG
>WGBK01000002.1 GCA_015494335.1 Gammaproteobacteria bacterium
ACGCATGCTCAAGGCCTACAGCATGATCGGCCTTGTTGATCGCTTCGGAAAGGGTCGAAATATCAGCCTGTGCGGGCAGGCACAGGGGCAACAGAGACAGCAACAGAAGCAAACGCAGGAAGATATGGTTCATGGATAAACCCGATGAAATCTAAGGACAACCCGAGTATGGCAGTATTTTTCCGCTTTGCCATAAACCTGGCCGACCGATCATCGTTACACCCTGCGGGCTAAACCTTTCCCCGCCGGGCAGGACAAGGGTCAGCCCTGCACCGGCTTGCGCACGCGGATCGACAACTCCCTGAGCTGCTTCTCCGATACCGGAGAAGGCGCGTCGGTGAGCAGGCAGGCGGCGGTCTGGGTCTTGGGGAAGGCCATGACATCGCGGATTGACGGCGCGCCGGTCATCAGCATCACCAGGCGGTCGAGGCCGAAGGCGATACCACCGTGAGGCGGGCAACCGTATTTCAGCGCATTGAGCAGGAAGCCGAACTTGTCCTCGGCTTCCTGTTCGTCGATACCCAGCAGCTTGAGCACGGCCTGTTGCATCTCCATACGGTGGATACGGATCGAGCCGCCGCCCAGCTCGGTGCCATTGAGCACCATGTCGTAGGCGCGTGACAGCATCTGCCCGGGGTTGGCCTCCAGTTCCGCCGGGTCGTCGCAGGTGGGCGCCGTAAAGGGGTGATGCAGGGCGGTATGGCGCACTTCCTTCTCGTCGTATTCGAACATCGGGAATTCGACCACCCACAGGAAGCGCCAGCCTTCCTCGACCAGACCGAGATCCTCGCCCAGGCGCACGCGCAGCGCGCCGAGGGATTCGTTGACGATCTTCGCCTTGTCGGCGCCGAAGAAGATCAGGTCGCCGGATTCGGCGCCGCTGCGCTCGAGGATGCCGGCGATGGCCTCGTCGGGCAGGAACTTGAGGATCGGCGACTGCAGACCCTCGCGGCCCTGACTGACATCGTTGCACTTGATGTAGGCCAGGCCTTTCGCGCCGTAGCGGCCTACGAAGCTGGTGTAGTCGTCGATCTCCTTGCGCGTCAGGCGGTTGCCGCCCGGCACGCGCAGCATCGCGACGCGACCGGCCGGATCCTTCGCGGGGCCGGAGAAGACCTTGAATTCGACATCGGCAAGCAGGTCGGAAATGCTTTGCAATTCCAGCGGGATACGCAGGTCGGGCTTGTCGGAACCGAAACGCTCCATCGCCTCGTCCCAGCTCATGCGCGGGAAGGGCAGCGGGATCTCGACATCCAGCAGCTTGCGGAACAGGCCCTGCATCATGCGCTCCATGATCGCCATGATCTGGTCCTCGTTCATGAACGAGGTCTCGATGTCGAGCTGGGTGAATTCGGGCTGGCGATCGGCGCGCAGATCCTCGTCGCGGAAGCAGCGCACGATCTGGTAATAGCGATCCATGCCCGACATCATCAGCAGCTGCTTGAACAGCTGCGGCGACTGCGGCAGGGCGAAGAACTCCCCGGGATGGGTGCGGCTGGGCACCAGGTAGTCGCGCGCGCCCTCGGGGGTGGCGCGGGTCAGCATCGGCGTCTCGATATCGAGGAAGCCCTCGGCCTCGAGGAACTCGCGCATGGCGTGGGTGACGCGGGCGCGCAGGCGCAGGCGCTCGAGCATCTCCGGCTTGCGCAGGTCGATGTAGCGGTATTTCAGGCGCAGATCCTCGTGCACCTCGTCATCGAGCTGGAACGGCGGGGTTTCCGAGGCGTTGAGGATTTCCAGCTGCTGCGACAGCAGCTCGATCTCGCCGGTCGGCATGTTGGGATTGACGGTGCCCTCGGGGCGGGTGCGCACGCGGCCGGTGACGCGGATGACGAACTCGTTGCGCAGGCGCTCGGCGTCGGCGAACATGGCCGGATCGTCGGGATCGAAGACCACCTGCAGCAGCCCCTCGCGATCCCGCAGATCGACGAAGATGACCCCGCCGTGGTCGCGCCGACGATTCACCCAGCCGCAGACCGTAACCGTCTGGTCGATGTGGGCCGAGTTCAATTCACCACAGTAATGCGTACGCATGAGACACCTTGATTCGTCACTGAAATTTGAAGGGCGGCAATAGTAGCCTAAAGCCGGTTGCGGCGAAAGCGCCGGCGGGCCCAAAAGTGAAGCCCCGCGGGCATCGCGGGGCTTCGGAGAGAAGGCCGATCCCGCCGCTGGATGGGCATATGGATCGACAAAGGAGGTCGGCGGGAATCAGCCGCAACCGCAGGATCCGGCACAGCAGGCGCCGGCGGAGGCTTTCGACTCGCTGCCCTTGGCGTCTCCGCCCTTGTCGGCCAGGTTACGCTTGTTGCCGGATTTGAAATCGGTCTCGTACCAGCCGCTGCCGCTGAGGCGGAAGCCCGGCGCGGAGACCTGTTTCTTCAGTGCGGGCTTGCCGCACTCGGGACATTCGGTCAAGGGCTCGTCGCTCATCTTCTGCAACGCTTCCAGCTCGTGACCGCAGTCTTCACAACGGTATTCGTAGATCGGCATGCTGTTCCTCTCGAGTCGTATTAGCAATCTATCATATAGGTGCAGCCCCGCGGAGTTCAAGCCCCGGCAGCGCCGCCGATCGGTTATCATGCGCGCCATGAAGCCTCGAAGCATACTCATCACCGGCTGCTCCAGCGGTATCGGTCTCTGCGTCGCACGGGGCCTGCAGCAGCGCGGACACCGCGTCATCGCATCCTGTCGCCGGCCGGAGGATGTGCGGCGGTTGCAGGAGCAGGAAGGGCTGGACTGCATCCAGCTCGATCTCGACGATTCGGATTCGATCGCCCGGGCGGTCGAGCAAACCCTGGAGCGAACCGGCGGCCGTCTCGACGCCCTGTTCAACAACGGCGCCTTCGGCCTGGCCGGCGCGGTGGAAGACCTGTCCCGCGATGCCCTGCGCGCGCAGTTCGAAACCAATGTCTTCGGCTGGCAGGAGCTGACCAACCTCGTGCTGCCGGTGATGCGCCGCCAGGGGCACGGGCGCATCATCCAGAATTCCTCGGTGCTCGGTTTCGTCGCCCTGCCCTACCGCGGTGCCTATGTGGCCAGCAAGTTCGCCCTCGAAGGCCTGTCCGACACCCTGCGGCTGGAATTGCACAGCAGCGGCATTTCGGTCAGCCTGATCGAGCCCGGCCCGATCAAAAGCCGTTTTCGCGACAATGCCGAACGCGCCTTCCGTCGCTGGATCCAGCGCGAAGGCAGCGCCCATGCCCGGGCCTACGATGCGATGGAGGCCCGCCTGCGCAAGCAGGGACCGGCCAGCCGTTTCACCCTGCCCCCGGAGGCGGTGCTCGACAAGGTCATCCATGCGCTGGAATCGTCACGGCCGCGCCCGCGCTACTATGTCACCTTCCCGACCTACCTGTTCGGATATCTCAAGCGACTGCTTTCCACCCGCATGATCGACCGCATCCTGCTCGGGGTGTCCGGCGGCGGCGCGCGATGAAGCCGGCCTTCATCGAGGACGAAGCGGGCCTCAAGGCGCTGCGCTTCGATGGCGACGGCGACGCCATCCAGAGTCTGATCGACCCGAAACGGCCGGAGCGGCTGGTGATGCGCAACCTGCAGTACCTGATGAGCCTGCTGCTGTTCATTCCGCCGCCCGAACGCATCCTGCTGCTCGGCGTCGGCGGCGGAGCCCTGCTGCAGTTCCTGCGCCATCACTACCCCGGGGCCCATATCACCGGCGTCGAGATCGACGCGAATCTACTGCAGCAGGCGCAAGAGGAGCTGGGACTGCCGCCGGCCGATGACCGACTGCACTACCGGATTGCCGACGCGGCCGAGTTCATTCATTCGGATCGCGGGCGCTACGATCTCATCGTCACCGATATCTTCAACGGCCCGCAGTCTCCGGACTGGGTGTTGCAGGCGGATTTCCTGCAAGCGGTGCAGCAACGCCTGACGGAACAGGGCGGCGCCGGCTGGAACCTGCTGATCGGCTC
>WGBK01000003.1 GCA_015494335.1 Gammaproteobacteria bacterium
ATCCACAACCACTCGGCCTACGCCCTGATCGAGTTCGACAAGGACGCCGAAAACGGCGGTTGAATTCCGGCAGGACCGGTTAGCGCATCATTTCCGAAGCCGCCTTCCGGGCGGCTTCGTTCTGTGCGCGCACCAGCAGGCCGCTCTGGCCCAGTATCACCCGGTAGTGGGCGCCATCGGCCATGGGCATGAACACGCTCTGACCGAACAGCGTGTCGACGAAGCGCAACTGTTCGCGCAACAGCCGCTGCAATCGCCATACATCGAGCCCGCGCAGCGGCGGCGACAGGTCGTGAACACTCGGCGGAATACGGCGGGCGCGTTCGATATCGGCATAGCGGCTGCTCAGCCGGTCCAGGCGATAGAAGGCATCCAGACCCAGCAGATTGGCCCAGGGCTTCCACTTCAGCACTCGCGCATCCAGCTGCCACTGGTCACCTTCAAGCACATAGTAGATATCCTCTTCCTCGCCCGGCAACGACAGGGAAAGCTGGTAGCGACGCGGCGCCAGCTTGCGCAGGTAGACATCGGCCACGGGCTGTTCATAGGTCAGGCGTCGATAGGTCTGCAGGTTGGAGAACACCAGCAGCAACAGGAAAAAGGCGAGCAGCAGCAGGACGGCCTGCAATCCCCACAGCCCCCCGGCCAGCAGGCGCTTGCGCCGCAACAGCACAAACGAACGCCACAGTGTCAGCGCCATCAGCAGGGCCAGCATCAGGCTGGCGATCAGCAAACCATCCATAGCCTGTATCCCTCGTATCAGGTTCCGATCCAGCCGAAGCCCTGCTGCTGGCAGGCGATATGAGTACGACAGGCAGCGCTGCCATCCTGCCATTCCGCCAGCAGATCAGCCACCAGCTGCGGATGGTTGTTCTTTTCCGAAAGGTGGCCGGCCACCAGGCAGCGCAGGCGCTGGCGATCGATGCGGTCGAGCAGTTGCAGGGACTGCTGGTTGGACAGGTGCCCGTGACGACCGGCGATGCGCTGCTTGAGACGAGGCGGATAGGGGCCGCCCTGCAGCATCTCATCGTCGTAGTTGAACTCGAGCAGCAGCATGTCCAGCTCGGCATAGACCTCGACCATGTGGTCGCTGACATGACCGCTGTCGGTCAATATCCCGAGACGACGGTCATTCACCGGATTGCGAAACAGGAACTGCACCGGTTCGGCGGCATCATGGGGTACGGTAACGGCCCGCACCCGCAAACCGACCAGTTCGAACTCGTCCTCACCACGAATGGCTTCGAAACGCTCCAGCTCAAGACGCCGTGCGGTGCCAACGGTTGTCAGTACCGGCAGGCCCAGTTTGTCGGCCACCCGCGCCACGCCCGTGCCGTGATCGGAATGTTCGTGGGTGACCAGGACCGCGCGGATCTCGCCGGGATCGACGCCGAGATACGCCATCCGCTTGCCGAACTGGGCAAAGGAGAACCCGCAATCGATCAGCAGGCAGCCACCGGGACCACGCACCAGGGTCGCATTGCCCTTGCTGCCACTGCCCAGGGAAGCCAGCTGCATTCGCTTCGCGTTACTTGAGTTGCTGGTAGAGGAATTGCAGCACCGCCACGGCCGGATCGGAGCTGTCCACCGTATCGTTGGTGCGCCGCACGACGATGCGCGTGGCATTGGCGCTGGGGCTGCCGCGAACGCCGATGATCAGGGGCTGAGGTACCTTCTGGTCGAGCAGTGCCGACAAGGCATCGGCATCCAGCGTCAAGCGGCCGCTGTTCTCGCCCTTGTCCAGCGAACGGATCGGGATCGCCAGGCGATCCAGCGCGTGAACCAGCCGGTTCCAGCTCTGCTCGAAGCCCTGCTGCACCAGCAGGTAGGGGCTGGCATCTTCCTCGTCCCGCGCCATCCTGGCCAGAGGCTGGAACAGCCCCAGTTTCTTCAGTTCGTCCGAGCGGCGGGGATCCTGCAGCCCGAAGAAGATCATCATGCGCGAGAGCATCTCGCGTTCCTTGTCGGGGTCCGGCGGCATCAGCTGCCAGCCCTGAGTACCGTCACTGTTGTGCGGGTTGGTCTCGTCGACAATCAGTTCCTGGCCGCGGTGAGCCACCTTGATCCGGGTACGATCCCCGTCGCCACGTTCGACCCGGGTCAGATACTGGTCCCGATACTCGGCGGCGCGCAGGCTGGCCAGCAGGGACGAGAAGAAGGAATCGGAACCGGTCTTCATCGACAACCACTCGGTTTCCATGATGCCGACCGCCGGTTCGTCCCGGAGCAGACGGAAGCCCTGGTCGGCCCAGAATTCGCGCAGCAGCGGCCAGACCTTTTCGGCCGGGGCATCCACTTCCAGCCAGTTGACGCCGCATTCACCGGCGATACGCATGTCGTCGAACTTCGGCAGGGTACGCGGTTCCTCGATGTTGAGGTTGCCGGTCTCGACGAAACGCCCCTTGTTCTCCGCCTTGCCGATGTTGCTGCCGGGCACATCGAGGTTGCGTTCCAGATCGCGGTTGATCAGGTCCGGCGGCGTTTCCAGGGTCGGCGTGACAACGGTCTCGCGATAGTTGATGCCTGTATCGGTGCTGGCACAACCGGAAACAAACAGCGCGAATGCAAGCAGCGGAAGAAGAAGGGAGGGACGCATCAAAGAATACCTGCTGCCGTCATGGCCTGACGGACGGTTGAGTGAAAGGTTTCGGACAGGGGCGTCATCGGCAGGCGCATGCGCTCACCGCACAGCCCCATCTGGCTGACGGCCCATTTGACCGGTATCGGATTCGATTCGACAAACAGCGCCGAGTGCAGTTCCTGCAGGCTCTGATCCATGGCCAGGGCTTCGTCGGCCTTGCCGGCGAGAGCGGCCTCTTCCATCTGCGCCATGGCCTTCGGCGCCACATTGGCGGTCACGGAAATCGAGCCATGCCCGCCCTGCAGAATGAACTCGCGGGTGGTGGCGTCATCGCCGGAAAGCAGCAGGAAGTCATCGTCGACCCGCTGCTGGATCTGGCGCAGACGCTCGAGGTCGCCGGTGGCTTCCTTTATGCCGATGATGCGGTCCAGCTTCGACAGGCGCTGTACCGTTTCCGGCAGCATGTCGCAGGCGGTGCGCCCCGGCACGTTGTAGAGAATCTGCGGAATATCCACAGCCTCGGCGATGGCCTTGTGATGCTGATACAGGCCTTCCTGGGTCGGCTTGTTGTAGTAGGGGGTGACCAGCAGGGCGGCATCGGCACCGGCCTGCTGTGCGCAACGGGTCAGGTGGATGGCCTCCCGGGTGGAATTGGCGCCGGTGCCGGCGATCATCGGGATACGGCCGCCGATCATCTCCCGCGCGCGGGCGAGGAAGGCGCAGTGCTCGTCAAAATCCAGCGTCGCTGATTCACCGGTGGTGCCGGCGATGACCAGTCCGTGACTGCCCTGATCGACATGGAAATCGACCAGCTTCTGCAGGGCCTCGTAGTCGATGTCGCCGTTGTCGAGCATCGGCGTCACCAGCGCGACCAATGAGCCTCTGAACATGTCATGCACCCCGTATCAGTGAGTAAATCGAGCGAATCGCGTATGGTATAAAGACTGCACTGTATGCACAAGAAAAACCCCCGGAGGAAACCACGATATGAGCGCCCCCAAGATTGGTGAAAAAGTACCCGATTTCTGCCTCCCGGCCACCGGCGACAAGACACTCTGCCTGAAGGATTTTGCCGGCCGCAATCTGGTGCTGTACTTCTACCCGAAGGACAGCACGCCCGGCTGCACACAGGAAGGTCAGGACTTCCGCGACCACTACGCGGAGTTCCGGGCCCTGAATACCGACATCCTCGGCGTCTCCCGCGACAGCCTCAAGCGCCACGAGAACTTCAAGGCCAAGTACGAATTCCCCTTCGACCTGCTCTCCGACGAGGACGAAACCCTGTGCCGCGCCTTCGATGTGATCAAGAAGAAGAAACTCTACGGCAAGGAATTCATGGGCATTGAGCGCAGCACTTTCCTCATCGACGGTGAAGGCATCCTGCGCCGCGAATGGCGCAAGGTGAAGGTACCCGGCCATGTCGAGGAAGTGCTCGAGGCGGTGAAAGCCCTGTAGCAACAAGGGCCGGCAGCGGCCCCGGAAAAAGATCTGGCCTACTCCGCTTCCGACTTTGCCGGCGGCGGCTGCTTCGGCAGCTGCCGCTGTTGCGAGGGCCAGACATTGATCACCGACTGGATCAGCGTGGCCAGCGGGATCGCGAAGAACACGCCCCACACGCCCCACAGACTGCCGAAGAACACCACCGCGATGATGATCGCCACCGGATGCAGGTTGACCACCTCGGAAAACAGCAACGGCACCAGCAGGTTGCCATCGAGGAACTGGACGATCGCGTAGATCATCATCACCCAGCCGAAGGTCTCGCTCCAGCCGAACTGGAAGAAGGCAATCAGCATCACCGGGATCGTCACCACCGTGGCACCGACATAGGGAATGATCACCGACAGGCCCACCAGCAGGCTCAGCAGCATCGCGTAGTTCAGTCCCATCACCGCAAAGCCGATGTAGGTCGCCACCCACACCACGGCAATCTCCATGAACTTGCCGCGCACATAGCTGGCGATCTTGATGTTGAGCTCGCGCCAGACATCCTGCACCAGTTCACGATCCTCGGGCAGGAAGCGGCTTAACCAGTAGAGGATCAGGTGCTTGTCCTTGAGGAAGAAGAACACAAGCAGTGGCATCACGATCAGGTAGACGAAGAAGGTGATGACATTCACCACCGACGACAGTGACAGGGTGACGATCGTCTGCCCCAGCTGCGACAGCTCGCCGCGCACCATGCCCAGCACCTCCTGGATCTGCTGCTCCGACACATAGTCGGGGTAGCGTTGCGGTAACTGCAGCAACAGTTGCTGACCCTTCGCCAGCATCCGCGGCAGTTCGCGGAACAGCTCGGTCAGCTGCGAGGTCAACAGCGGCAACAGCACCAGGAACAACAGCAGGATGGCGGCAATGAACAGCGCCGTCATCAGGCTCGCGGCAATCGCACGACTGATGCCGATGCGTTCCAGCTTCTGCACCCAGCCCTCGAACAGGTAGGCGATGACCACGCTGACCAGGATCGGCGCCAGGTGCTTGCTGAAGAAGAAGATCAGCGCGCCTCCGCCGATCAGGATCAGCGCCAGGATCACGGTCTGCGGGTTGGCGAAATTGCGCTCGTACCAGCGCCTGAGAACATCGATCATGGGTCGAGCCGCTTGCGGTAATGGGAATCGAACAGGGCCTCGAGATCGTCGATGACCTCATCGGCGGGGCGACCCTGCATCGTATGTTGTGCCATCAGCGCCGATACATCGTTGAGCAGGGCCTCGGTATTGAGCATGGGATAACCCGCGCGCAATCGGCGGATCGCCGCAATAAGGCTTTCGCCGGCCGGGCGCGGCGCCGGATTCGGCTCGGCCATCGGCTCTTCCGCATCGTCGGCACCCCCGCGCGAGGCGAGATAGTCCGCAAAGTCGACCAGACTGGCGCGTTCGCGCTCGCCGAGACGCTCGTAGAGGCGCAGCAATCGTTGTTTCGGGGTGGTCATGGATTCAGGGGTTGGACTGGCAATAGGCCTTGGCGAAATCGAGCAGCTCCTCCATCACCCGCACGCGGAACTTCTGCCGCTGGCGAACGAAGGAAAAGGGCCGCGACAGCGGCGGATCCAGCTGGATTTCCACCAGGGTGCCCAGCTTCAGTTCCTTGGCAATGGTGGAACGCGACAGGATGGAGATCCCCATGCCCGCCTCGACCGCGCCCTTGAGCGCTTCCGGGCTGCCCAGTTCGAGGCAGAAGTCCATCTCGCCGGGGGTGATGCCGTTTTCCTTGAAATACTCGGTGATCACCTCGCGCGTGCCCGATCCTTCCTCGCGACAGATGAAGGGGAAAGGCTTGATATCCTTGGGCTTCACCGGTCCCTTCTTCTTCGCCAGTTCATGACTGGGTGGCGTCACCACCACCAGTTGATCGTCGTGGCAGACCTCGACGATGAGATTCTTGTTGGAGACCGTCGCCTCGACCACGCCGAGATCGATGACATTGTGTTCCACCATCGAGACGATACCCTCGGTATTGGACACCTTGAGACGGATATTGATGTCGGGGAAGCTGGCCTTGAACTGCCCCAGCAGCGTCGGCAGCATGTATTCGGCAATGGTGGTGCTGGCGCCGATGGTCAGCGCTCCGGAGATCTCGCCGGTGAGTTCGCGCACCGAGTTCTCCATCTCGTCGTAGAGGTCGAAAATGCGGTCGGCGAACTCGTAGACCTTCTGCCCGGCCGGGGTCAGGTTGACCTTGTTGTGAGTGCGGTCGAACAGGCGGGTGTTGAAGTATTCCTCGAGCTGGCGCACCTGGAAGGTCACGGCAGGCTGGGTCATGTGCAGGGATTCCGCGGCCTTGGTGAAACTCAGCTGCTTGGCTACGGCATGGAACACCTTCAGACGTCGGTCGCTCATGACAGAGCCACTCCATAAATAATGAGCTTGGTAGTATACAGCGATTTTATG
>WGBK01000004.1 GCA_015494335.1 Gammaproteobacteria bacterium
GTACATGCCAGTTCTCGTCGTCGAGCTTCATCTTGTCGCCGCGGTAGTAGTAACCGGGCCAGCGAGTCTCTTCGCGGAACAGGGTGTGCTGGAACACCGCCTCGGAAGTGAGGATACGATGCTTCAGCTCCCAGGCACGCAGCAGCTCGTGGATGTTCTCCGCAGCGATTCCGTTTTCCCAGTCCTCGTTGAGGAGGGCCAGCTTCTTCAGACCGACATTCAGCAGCTTGTCGTTGGTCATGTAGCTGACGGTCACACCACCGCAGTACTCGTCCATCAGCTTCTGCAGACGGTCGAGGCCCTGGCGCGGGTTGATGTAGTACGGGTTTACCGTGCCGGCCGTGATGTGGTTGCGGTAGATGCGGTAGGTCTCGAGCGGACGATAGATCTCCTCGCGACGCTTCTCGATCTGCTCGGCAGAGACACGGATGCCATCGGCCTTGCCGTCGTCGATGTACTTGCACGCGGCCTTGGCTGCCAGACGACCTTCGGTGAAGGAGCCGGAAGAGAAGGCGTGCGGCGTACCGCCAACGGCGTCGCCGGCACCAAACAGGCCTTCGACCGTGGTCATGCGGTTGTAGCCCCAGAAGTACTCTTCCGGAGAGACATCCTCGGGACCGGAACACCAGGCGCCACAGCCGGTGGCGTGTGAACCCATGACATAGGGCTCGGAGGTGGTCAGCTCGGGGTTCTCGTACTTCGGATCGACATCGGTGGCTGCCCACAGAACGGCCTGGCCGACGGTCATGCCGAGGAAGTTGTGCCAGCCGATCTCTTCGAGATGCGGATCCTGGAAGGCTTCCATGGTCACCATGCGGATCGGACCACGACCGGCGTTGACCTCGTTGATGAAGGCGTGGTTACGCAGACAGGTCGGGATCGGACGATGGGTACGGTGAGATGCTTCCGGATCCAGGTATTCCTTGCCGACCATCTTCTGCAGCTCGGGGAACCACTTGGACTCGTACTCTTCGCCGTAGCCGTTCTGGGTATAGGTCTTGAGGTGCAGGAAGTAGGCACCAACCGGACCGTAACCGTCCTTGAAGCGGGCGAGTACGATACGGTTTTCCATCTGGGTCATCTTGGCGCCGGCCTGGATCAGCAGGCCATAGGCCGAGCCGGAAGACCAGGGAGCGTACCATACGCGGCCCGCGCCCTCGCCGACGGAACGCGGCTTGTAGATGTTGGATGCGCCACCGGCACCGACGATCACGGTCTTGGACTTGAACACGTGGTAGTTGCCGGTACGGACATTGAAGCCGACGGCACCGGCCACGCGGTTTTCCTTGGCTTCGTCCATCAGCAGGTGAGTCACGCAAATGCGGTTGAACACCTTGTCGGCGGACTTCTTGGCGGCCTCGGCCACGATCGGCTTGTAGGACTCACCGTGGATCATGATCTGCCAGCGGCCTTCACGCTGATAGGTGCCGGTCTTCTCGTTGCGCATGATCGGCAGACCCCACTCCTCGAACTGGTGCACGGCGGAGTCGACGTGACGCGCCATGTCGAACAGCAGATCCTCGCGCACCATGCCCATCAGGTCGATACGGGCATAACGGACGTGATCCTCGGGGTTGTTCTCGCCGAAGCGGGTACCCATGTAGCAGTTGATCGCGTACAGGCCCTGTGCAACCGCACCGGAACGATCGATGTTCGCCTTCTCGGCAATGACGATCTTCTTGTCGGGACCCCAGTAACGGGCTTCGAAAGCCGCGCCGGTTCCGCCCAGACCCGCACCGACGACGAGTACGTCGATGTTGTCTTCAATAATCGTATCGTAAGCCATCAGTAGTAGACCCCTTCTTTGAATTTCAAACCGTTGGACTCGAGGGTGTGCAGATCACCATCGTCCATCCGAATGTAACCGGGCTCGTTGTACAGCAGCTGACTGTCACGCATTTCCGGGCTCGGTGCGGCGGCTTCCTTCAGGTTCGGAATGGCCGTGCCCCAGGGTTTGGTGGTGATGGGAGCCAGCAGATCCCAGTCCTTCTTGCCGTTGCGGAAGATGATGCGCCATGCGATGACACCCTTTTCCTCGTCTCGGCGCACACGGACAGAGTGTCCGAGCGGAGCAAAGTCTGCGTAGCCGCGCACGTCGATGGCATTCATCGGGCAGGCTTTTACGCAGGAGTAGCATTCCCAACACATGTTGGGCTCGATGTTGTAGGCACGACGAGTAACGTCGTCGATGTGCATGATGTCCGAGGGACAGATGTCGACGCAGTGTCCGCAGCCATCACAGCGGGTCATGTATACGAAAGTAGGCATGTCTTGACCTCTATTAAAATTGAATTCCTGGAACTACGCGCGGATCAGTAGTGATTCGGCGTTTCACGCTTGATACCCAGACCCATGTAGGGCGGCTTCTTGCCCATGTAAGTGGGGATGTCCGGAAACTTCTCCTGGACCTGGGGATCGGTCAGGTCAGGTACATCCGGCAGGTTCTCGCGAGAGCCGTCAGCCCAGATGATACGCTTGTTGTAGGCCGCGGCAGGCTTGAAGAACATGTGCGCGAACTTGGACCAGAGTACGGTGCCGAACAGCGTGGTAGAGGACAGGATGAACAGAGCAAACAGGACCCATCCCAGCGTGGAACCCTGGGTGAAGGCCCACAGCAGACCGAATACGGAAGTGGTGATCAGGGTAACGATGAAAATGTCATCACGACCAACCTGGTACCAGGGAAGGCCTTCGGAGAATACATCGACACGAATGAAGAACCAGAACCAGAGACCGCCCAGGGCCAGGGAGATGGCTCCGAGGTACCACAGCAGGGGCCAGATGCCGGCATCGGCGGAATCGGCATAGCCGAAGATCATCACCGCCGTGGAAACCACGAACAGGATGAAGCCATACATGGTCATCAGGTGGGACATGCGGCGCTTCGGGTTCTTGAATTCACCGGAAGTCAGCACTTCGTAACCCAGTGTTTTCAAGGCCAGCGACATCTTTTCGCCACTGTCGAGTTCACGCACCGCCCTGGCCTTCTGGCGCTTGGCGTTCTCGAAGAAATACTTGGCACTCTTCTTGTGCATCATATCCAGAATGGTCCCGCCAATGACGAGGAGAACCATCAGGACCACATACCACGCCATGACAGACGGAGATATGCTTGCCGCAAGCTCAGCGAACGGGTTTGCAATGTTCATCGGAATCTAGCTCCTAGGGTTTAGTTGCTCTATGGACCGGGCGATTCTGAAGCAAAACAAAACCCCAATCAACACATCAAAATTTTGTCCTGCATAAAATATACTAATCAATCTGCCCTCGGATCCGGCCTGCTCAAGACCCGAACAAAAACCAACAAAATCCTTTATAAACAGACATATACACCATTATTAAGTATATACGCAAACGCTGATATTCAGCTCGCAATAGACGATGACAAGGTATATAAGCACCCATTAATGGATAGATCGAATCCTCCCGAATGGGAGGGTTATCCATACCCCCCGTATAAGCAACTCCCATGAACATGGGATATCGCAGATATCAGCAACCACTTATCCTCAATCAACCAGTACAGCTGTCGGACTGGCCCATCAACCATACAGCGAGGAATGCTGACATGTTATCGATTATGGAAACACTGGATAGACTGGACGAAATGATGTTGCTCGGTCAACGGGAGGCCTATTTTGCCGCCTTGAAGCGAATCGTCGAGAAGCTGAAAACCGCCGTTCCCGATGTGCCGGGTGATTTGCCTGTTCCCCCCGACCCGAGAATCTCTGTTCAAGAATACCGCCTGGACTCCGCAGACCTTGCATCCCTGCAACGGTATGCCCCTCTGCTGCTGCCCGCTATCGAGACCCAGCTCGTTCACTCCGGCGACCCGGACGGCGCCCCCGCCATACACATGCGTCGTTTCCGGGAAGAGCTGATTTCGTTTCATAAACAGGAAATCGATCGCTTGTCCCGCGAACTCGACCGGTTGAAGAA
>WGBK01000005.1 GCA_015494335.1 Gammaproteobacteria bacterium
TCGGCCAGCCCGGCGTTCAGGTGGCCGCCATCACCCGGCGCCCGCAGGGCTTCTTCCTGATCCATGTCGACGGCGGCCCCAACAACAATGTACCCAAGGTAGCCGGCACCCCGATCGGCTCCAACGCCCACCGTCTCAACGACCACGACATCATCGAGGTGGCTGGCGTGAAGATGGAGTTCTACACACGCTGATCCGCGCCCGCTTCCGCCATCGACGGATCCTCCTGCGGTCCGTCGATCCAACCGGAGAGGCCTCATGCCGCTGCAGCGCATCATCCGGCTAGCCGTCAGCCTGCTCATCCTGCTGGCCCTGCTCGCACCACTGACAGGGCTGGTTCGCTACCCCTTTCTGCAACAGCTCGAAAACTGGACCTACGACGCCCGCCTGAACCTGACCCTGCCCAGGGGCATCGACGATCGCGTCGTCATTGTCGATATCGACGAAGCCTCGCTGGCCCGCGTCGGCCGCTTTCCCTGGCCCCGCTACCGCCTTGCCGAGCTCACCGACCGCCTGTTCAACGACTACCAGGTCGCCACTCTCGGCTACGATATCCTGTTCGGCGAGCCGGACCGGAGCTCCGGCGTCGATACCCTGCAACAGCTCGCGCGCGGTCCCCTGGCCGGAGATGCGACCTACCGCAAGGCTCTGGAACAGCTGCTGCCCCGGCTTGACTACGATCAGCGCTTCGCCCAAAGCCTCGAGGGCAGGCCCGTGGTACTCGGCTATTACTTCAAGTCAAGACTTGAGGAAGGCAGCTCGGGCAACACCGGTCAGCTCCCGCCCCCGATCAGCCGGGTCGAACCGGAATGGCTGCAACGCCTGCCGCTGAGCCAGGCGGTGGGCTACAGTGCCAACCTGCCCCGGCTGCAACAGGCCGCCCGCGACGGCGGTTTCTTCGACAATCCCTTCGTCGACGAGGACGGCGTGTTCCGCCGCGTGCCGATGATCCAGGCCTATGACAACGCCCTCTACGGCGCCCTGTCCCTGGTCACTGCCCGCCTGGCACTGGGCAATCCCGAAATCGAGTTGCAGATTGCCCAGGAAGGCGAGCAGAGCTATTACGCGCTGGAGAACATCCGTCTCGGTTCGCAGACCATCCCCGTGGACAAGCATTCCGCCGTCTATGTACCCTATCGCGGCCCGCGCGGCAGCTTTCCCTATGTCTCGGCCTGGAAGGTGCTCGACGGCAGTGCCGATCGCAAGCTGCTGCGCGGCAGGATCGTGCTGGTCGGCACCTCGGCACCGGGCCTGCTGGACCTGCGCTCGACGCCGGTGGAAAAGGTTTTCCCCGGGGTGGAGGTGCACGCCAACATCATTTCCGGCATTCTCGACGGACGCATCCGCCATCACCCGGCCTGGACCACCGGCTTCGAATTCCTGCAATTGCTGCTGGTGGCCGTGCTGCTGACCATCGCCCTGACCTGGCTTTCGCCGCTGGCGGCTACGCTGGCAACGATCGCGATGACCTTGCTGGTGGTCGGGTTGTCGATGGCCGCCTGGTCCTCGAACCTGATCCTGCCGCTGGCCTCCACGCTACTGCTGATCGCCCTGCTGTTCGTGTTCCACATGACCTGGGGATTCTTCGCCGAATCCCGCGGCAAACGACAGCTTGCGCAGATGTTCGGCCAGTACATTCCGCCCGAACTGGTGGACGAGATGAGCGAAAGCGGCCACGAATTCTCGCTGGAAGGCGAAAGCCGCGAGATGACGGTCTTGTTCTCCGACGTGCGCGGCTTTACCAGCATCTCGGAAGGGCTGGATCCGAAACAGCTGACGCGTCTGATGAATGCCCTGCTGACCCCCTTGACCCGGGTCATCCACCAGCATCGCGGCACCATCGACAAGTACATGGGCGACGCCATCATGGCCTTCTGGGGCGCGCCACTGCCGGACAGCGATCATGCCCGCCATGCGCTCTATGCCGCCTTCGACATGATGCAGGCGCTGAAGGATCTGCAGCCGGAATTTCGCAGCCAGGGCTGGCCGGAGATTCACATCGGCATCGGCCTCAATACCGGCAGCATGAATGTCGGCAACATGGGCTCGGAGTTTCGCGTCGCCTACACCGTGCTCGGCGACGCGGTCAATCTCGGTTCGCGCCTCGAAGGCCTGACCAAGGCCTATGGCGTGGACATCATCGTCAGCGAGAGCACGCGCGAACAGATCCCCGAATTCCTGTTCCGCGAGCTGGACCTGGTGCGCGTCAAGGGCAAGCGGGAACCCGTGGCCATCTTCGAACCGATCGGCCACAAGAACGATGTCGACGAGGCCAGGCGGGCCGAATTGAGCGCCTGGCGGCGCGGTCTGCGCGCCTTCCGCCACCAGGACTGGGATGCCGCGGAAGTGGAATTCTTCAACCTCGAGCGCCAGTATCCCGAACGACAACTGTACCGCATCTACCTTGAACGCATCACCCTCTACCGCCAGTCTCCGCCCGGCGACGGCTGGGACGGTGTGTTCACCCACACCAGCAAGTAGCTTGACCGAAAAGCCATGGCAGGACTAACCTGTGTTAGCCCTAGGGCCGGATGGAATTGACCAGGGTCAAATGCCGGACAGCCGGACCGGGGCTAGAATGATCCCGATAATCATCCAACCAAAGAGGGCGTACCATGGAAGTCTTCAAGAACCTGTTCAGCGACTGGGTCGGACTGCTGTCACTCGGCACCATACTCTTCATCCTCGGCATGATGGTGTTCTTCGTCATCATGTTCGTCGGCAAGGCCAAGCACGGCGACTGACTCCCGGCCGGCGACTTGAAGCGTCGCCAGGCACGGCGCAAGGTGACAGGTCCAAAGCCTGTTACCAATAGCGTTCGATCACCCGAGCGAGGATCTCGATGCCTCGCTCGATCTCCCTTTCGTCGCGCACATAGTTCATGCGGATGCATTGCGTGGCATGGCTGCCCGGCTGCACGCTCTGGCCGGGGAAGAAATACTCGCCCGGAATCACCAGCAGGCCTTCCTTCTTCAACTCCCGATACAGCTCCCGGCTCGAGATCGCCAGATCTTCGAACCAGAGCCACAGGAAGATCGCCCCCTCCGGCAAGTGGACATGCAGGCGAGGGTCATCGATAGCCTCGCGCAGCCGTTGCAGGGTCTGCTCGCAGCGCTGCTGGTAGAAGGGCCGGATGATCTCGTCGCTGAGCCGGGTCAGGTCACCGTTGCGGATCAGTTCATCCACCAGCACCGGCCCCACGCCGCCCGGCGACAGGCTGGTGATGGCCGTCATGTTCGCCATCTGCGCGATCACTTCCTCGTTGGCAATGACAATGCCGGTACGCACGCCGGGCAGCCCCAGCTTGGACAGGCTCATGCAGAGGATGGTGTTGTCGTTCCAAAAGGGCGTGACCTCGTTGAAGATGATATGCGGGAAGGGCGTACCGTAGGCATTGTCGATCAGCAGAGGCACATCGTGGCTGCGCGCCAGTTGATCGAGACGCCGGCACTCCTCGTCGGTCAGCACATTGCCGCTGGGGTTGGTGGGCCGTGAAGCGCAGATCAGCCCCGTTTCCGGCGTAACCTCCAGGTGATCGAAATCGATGTGGTACTTGAAGAAGCCCTGGTCGAGCCTTTCGATCTCCGGCTCACGACTGACGAACATGTCCTCCTCGATACCGATGTCGGTGTAACCGATGTATTCCGGCGTGATCGGCAGCAGCACATGGCGCCTGCCGCCCCGGCTGCGTCCGGCAAAGCTGTTGAACAAGGCAAAAAAGGCCGACTGGCTGCCGTGGGTCAGGGTGATGTTGCGCCAGCTGATGCCCCACTGGTAGCGTTCGTTGAAGTAATCGGCGAGGGATTCGAGAAAGCCCTGCCGGCCCTGAGGGCCATCGTAATTGGCCAGGGCCTGCAGCAGGCGTCCGTCGGCATTGAGCCGATCGAGACTGCGCTGGAAGATCTCCAGTGCGGCCGGAATGGCCGCCGGATTGCCGCCGCCCAACATGATGGTATCGTCCCGGGCCAGCCCATCGGCCAGATCTTCCATCAACAGGGTGATGCCGGAACGGCGACGAAAGCGTTCGCCAAAATCGGAGTAATTCATCGTGGTTCGAAAGGAAAACCGCAAGCTTACCCCGAGCCGTCTTTCAAAGCGACTCCCCCAATTCATGGGATGGCGCAACCTGCCAGAAAACCCGAGCATGTTCACAGATCTCCCCCGGCCTTGCCGGCCGGATAGCCTGCCCATCCTCTTGGAGAAGTGACATGAAGACCTCGACAACCACAAGCCGGACATCTTTCTACCGCTGCCTGGGCCTTACCCTGTTGATGCTACTGACCGCAGGATGTTCGGGCGGCGACAAGGCAGGCAATACGGACAACGCCGGTATCGCCGTCGAAGGGCTGGTGCGCGATGCCGCCCACCAGCGCCTTGACGGTGTGGAAGTCTTCGATGCCAACGGAGTGCTGGCAGTATCCGATGCCGATGGCAGAATGCAATTTCGCTTGCCAGAAGGGTCAACCGGCCCGCTGCGCCTGCGCAAACCGGGCTATGCGGCCCAGACGGTTCCGCTTCAAGTGATGAATGGGCAGGCAGACTTCGAAGCCACGCTCGGTCGGCGAGGGCCGGTCATTTCCATCGATCCTAGCCAACCGGTCGATGTGGCAGGCACCCATGGCGCCCGCGTGACCCTGCCCGCCAACGCGCTGGTGGATGGCAATGGCAACCCGGTCAGCGGCGAGGTCGAGCTCACCATCACTCCGGTGGATGTATCCAGCGATGACGAAATGGGCGTGTTTCCCGGTGCCTTTGCCGGAGAGGATGCAGACGGGACCACAGTACCGCTGATCCTGTCCTACGGTACGGTCGAGTACCGTTTCACGCAAGATGGCGAAGAGCTGAACCTGGCCGAGGGCCAGAGCGCCGAGATCAAGCTGCCGGTATTCGTGGAACAACACCCGGACGGCAGCCCGGTCCAGATCGGCGACACGGGTGCGCTCTGGTACCTCAAC
This sequence comes from Gammaproteobacteria bacterium, assembly GCA_015494335.1. GTDB lineage: Bacteria > Pseudomonadota > Gammaproteobacteria > S144-22. The sequence continues at coordinate 4,956 of WGBK01000005.1, forward strand.
GAGGAAACCGGCCTGTGGAAGCAGGAAGGCAGCGGCACGGTTGTGGCCTCATTGGACTCCCCCACCGGACTGGCCCTGCAGGCTCGGGTTGAGCATTTTTCCTGGTGGAATCACGATGTGGCCCCTGCAACCTGTGATCTCACGATCAATATCAGCGGCTTGCCCAGCGGCACCGAATTCGTCCTCAAGGGCCAGACCCAAACACCCGGGCCGCGCAGCGCCACCACGGTAGTTTCCAGTGGAGGAGATCAGTACATCACTCCCCGCGACAACCCGGTCCGACTGTCATCCACGGTCAAAACCCAGGACGGCGTCTACCGCGCCAACCAGACCACGACCTGCAACGGAGTAGCGGACACCACCACCCTCGCCTTCAGCGGCCCGGAAGCCCCGGTCATCTACTACTTCGAGGGTCGGACCAAACCCAAGTTCGGGCTGGAGCTGGATCCCGATGATCCTTCCACCACCCGCTGGGTGCTCGAAGGCCAGGATGCCATCTTCGATTGGGTGGTTGCCTTTGCCGATCAGCTGACCCTGAGTTCCGATCAGGGACATGAAACCACGCTGGGCAACGACAGCGGATTGGTCCAGTTCCCTCTCGAACTGAACGGCAGCCATGCCGACGAGTATCAGTTCACGCTGCTCGCGGAAACCGTAGATGGCGGTGTGGACAGTATCACCAGGACACTGCCATACGACACTGGAGAACCCTATATCTACAAGGCAGACAGCTGGCAGGATTTCAGAGACGAGAACGTACAGGCTGCAGCCCTGTCCTGGGAAGTGGAAGGCGCTGACAGCCTGCAGATCTGGGCAGGCATCTACGACGATGTGGAGCCCTTACTGTTGTACGAAGACAATGACCCACCCCAGACCGGCGATGTCGCCATCAACACCGTCGAGAGCATTTTTTCCTCGCTCGGCGCTGGCCAACACTCTGTCGTCCTGCTGTTTACCAATCAATACGGAACCAGCGAAGCCCGGGTCGATGTAAGCGTGTACGACCCCAACCTGTTCTGCATGGGCGGGAAATCAGGCCGTGGGGGCACAGCAGCATCCTCACGGGGGATCTGCGAATAGGCTCAATCGACCCGACAGCCGATCCTCTGCGTCGCCGCCACCACGTCGTCGTAGAGGACAGTCTGGGTCGTCGAGGGGTTCAGGCCCAGGTCACGAAGGCGCTGCAGCTTGTTGCGGAAAGACCCCAATTCGTTGTAGGCATCGAGAAACAGCTGGCCGAAACGCACCTGGTCGCTGCTGCGAAAGTTGAAGCCCTCGAAGGGCGAAGGTTCCGGGCAGGCGGATCGATCAGCGCCCTGAAGGCTTCAATTGGCCGGCGAAATGGCAGGCCACCCGGCGCTTCGGGTCTTCCGGATCCAGCGCTTTCAGTTCCGGCGTCTGCTGGTTGCAGATATCCTGGGCGTAGGGGCAGCGTTCGACGAAATGACAATGGGGCGGCGGGTGGAGCGGCGACGGCACTTCGCCCGGCAGGGGTTCGAAATCCTTGCGCTGGCGCGGGTCCGGCACCGGAATCGAAGCGATCAGAGCCTGGGTGTAGGGATGTTGCGGATCGCGATAGAGGGTCTGGCTGTCGGCAATCTCGACGATGCGCCCGAGGTACATGACGGCAATACGGTCGGAGATGTGCTTGACCACGGCCAGGTCGTGGGCGATGAACAGATAGGCCAGACCCATTTCCTGCTGCAGCTCGATCAGCAGGTTGAGAATCTGCGACTGGATGGACACATCCAGCGCCGATACCGGCTCGTCGCAGATGATCATCTTAGGGCGCAGGGCAATGGCGCGGGCAATACCGATGCGCTGGCGCTGTCCGCCCGAGAACTCGTGCGGAAACTTGTGGTAGGCATCCTCGGGCAGGCCCACCCGCAGCAGCAGTTCCATGGCCTTCTGCCGTCTCGCGGCAGCCTTCTTCTCGCCGTGGATGACAAAAGGTTCCTCGAGAATACTGCCCACGGTATGGCGGGGATTGAGGGACTCGAAGGGGTCCTGGAAGATCATCTGCATCTCGGCGCGCAGGCTGCGCAGTTCGCTGCCGCGGATCTCGGCGACATTCTTCCCCTCGAAGCGTACCTCGCCGGCGGTCGGCTCGTAGAGCTTGAGCAGGCTGCGCCCGACCGTGCTCTTGCCGCAGCCGGATTCGCCGACCAGCCCCAGGGTCTCGCCCGCCTCGATCTCGAAATCGACACCGTCTACCGCGTACACCGTGGCCAGCTTGCGATAGAGGATGCCGCCATGCACCGGGAAATGCATCTTGAGGCCCCGAACCTGCAGCAGACTCATCGGAATTCCCCCGCGCGGAAGCAGCGCACCTGGTGGCCGTTGTCGAGATCTTCCAGCGGCGGTACCTGTTCCCGGCAGCGTGGTTCGACGAACTCGCAGCGATTCTGGAAGCGACAGCCCACGGGCAACTCGAACAGGCTCGGTACCATGCCGGGGATGGTCTTGAGCAGGGACTTGGGCTCGGTATCCAGCTTAGGAATGGCCTGCAGCAGGCCGCGGGTATAGGGATGAAGGGGGTGGTCGAACAATTCCAGGATCTCGGCCTGCTCGATGATGCGGCCGCCGTACATCACCACCACGCGGTCGCAGATCTCGGCAATGACGCCGAAATCGTGGGTGATGAAGATGATCGACATGCCGTTTTCCCGTTGCAGGTCGCGCAACAATTGCAGGATCTGCGCCTGGATGGTCACATCCAGCGCGGTGGTAGGCTCATCGGCGATGAGAATATCCGGATCGCAGAGCAGCGCCATGGCGATCATCACGCGCTGGCGCATGCCGCCGGAGAGCTGGTGCGGATACTCGTTGAGACGCCGCTGCGGTGCCGGGATACCCACCTTCTCCAGCATCGCCACGCAGGCTTCGCGCCGCTGGCTCTCGTTCAGTTCCGGCTTGTGCAGCAGCAGGGTTTCCTCGAGCTGACGGCCAACCTTGTACACCGGGTTCAGGGCCGTCATCGGTTCCTGGAAGATCATCGCGATGCGGTTGCCACGGATGTCGTGCATCTCGTCCGCGGGCAGCTGCACCAGGTCCCGGCCATCGAACAGCACCTCGCCGCCGACAATGCGTCCGGCCGGTTTCGGCAGCAGGCGCATGATCGAGAGCGAGGTCACGCTCTTGCCGCAACCGGATTCGCCGACGATGCCCAGGGTCTCGCCCGGCATCAGCTCGAAGCTGATATCGTCCAGCGCCCGCGCAATGCCCTGTTCGGTCTCGAACTCGGTGGCCAGGTGGCGCACCTGCAGCAACGGCTGCGCCATGGATTTACTCGGCCACCTTGTAGGTGGTGTCGATGCGCGTCACCGGCTCGTAGGCCTTGCCCTTCTTCTTCGCCTTCAGGGTGGCCTTCTTCTCGTCCTTGTCGATCCAGAACAGGCCGCCGGTCATCTCGTCGAAGGGGCCTTCGATCACCAGCCCGCCGAGGCGCGTGGCCGGAATCTCGGGCATCTTCAGCCAGCGCCAATAGGCCATGCGCACGAAGGGTACATCGAGGCGCGGAATCCAGGCACTCTGGTCGTGGATAAGCTGCTGGATCTGCTTGGCCAGCGTAGTGCGTTCCTCGACCGTCAGCGCGGAGCGATAGGCGTCGATCAGGCGATCCATTTCCGGATCGTCGGTATTGGTGAAGTTGTTGGTCTGCGGCTTGTGGGCAGTGGCCGAGTGGAACTGCCCCCAGT
>WGBK01000006.1 GCA_015494335.1 Gammaproteobacteria bacterium
CGCTCAGTCCGGAGCCCTGCTGCAGTTTGCGATGGAGGGCCTGGAAACGGCTGCGGGCATACTGGTCGCGCAGGCGGGCGATGGCGTCCTCGAACATGCGCGGAATGTCGCTGTCCTCGTTCTGCATCGCCGGCGTCATTGCGGCGATGCGGTAGAGGTGCGGCTCGTTGGGATGGCCTTCGAAGCGACTGAGCAGGTTTTGCGGGCTGATGTCCGGCTCTTCGTGAATACGATCGATCAGCTGCAGCAGGGCTCCGGACTGAGCGCCGAGGAAACCGACGAATACCGGCGCCTGCTGTCGGAACGCGGTTCCGGCAGGCCGTCTGGCTAGGGAAGCTCTGATTGATTCTGGCACGAGCAGATTGTGGTGAAAAATCGTTCAGTTCAAGGCGCAAAACGCACGCAATAGCCCGCTATTGTGTGCGGTTTGCAACGCAGAAATGGACGATTTTGCGCCGCGAGATGCCGTGCCACGAATCGATCAGAGCTTCCCTGGTCCGCCCGGGTATTTCGCCCACCAATCTCTTTGGAAACTTCAGTAAAACCTTATATACTATCCAGTTCACTTTTAACCCATTCTTCGTGTATCGAGACAGCATGGATAAAAACCAGAAATCCAGTTTGAAAGAGTTGATCGCCAAGGGCAAGGAACAGGGCTTCCTGACCTATGCCGAGGTCAACGATCATCTCCCGGACGGCATTGTCGACCCGGAGCAGATCGAAGACATCATCCGCATGATCAACGACATGGGCATCAAGGTTCACGAGAGCCCGCCCACGGAGGATGTGGACAACATTCTCGGTGACACCGTCACCGCCGAGCCGGACGAGGACGCCGTCGAGGAAGCCGCCGCCGCGCTGGCTTCACTGGACAGCGAGTTCGGCCGCACTACCGACCCGGTGCGCATGTACATGCGCGAGATGGGCACCGTCGAGCTGCTGACCCGCGAGGGCGAGATCAAGATCGCCCGCCGCATCGAGGAAGGCCTGGGCCAGGCCATGGCCGCCCTCGCCCGCTACCCCAGCACCATCCAGATGATCCTCGATCGCTACCAGGACGTGCGCGACGAAAAGACCAAGCTCACCGACCTCATCGTCGGCTATGTGGACCCCAACGAGGATCCCAACGCCATCCCCATGCCGGCGGCACAGCAGAACAACGATGACGACGAGGTCGAGCCGGATACCGGCCTCGACCCGGAAGAAGCGGAAAAACGCTTCAGCGCCATCGAAAAGGCCTTCGCCAAGGTGCTCAAGCAACTGAAGAAGGGCGACGCCAAGAGCGCGGAGAAGCAGATCGACGCCACCGTCAAGCTGCTGATGGAAATCAAGCTCCTGCCCTCCTTCGTCGAGGAACTGGGTGCCAACCTGAAGGATGTCATCAACCGCATCCGTTCCAACGAGCACGCCATTCTCAACCTTTGCGTGCGCGAAGCCCGCATGCCGCGCAAGGAATTCATCACCCGCTTCAAGAACAACGAGACCAACCTCGACTGGATCGACGAGATGATCGCCCTCGGCGAACCCTGGTCGTCCCGTCTCGAAGAGGTCAAGGAAGAGGTGCTGCGCCATCAGAAGCGACTCGCCTCCATCGAGCGCAAGGCACTGATGAGCATCGCCGAGATCAAGGAAATCAACCGCAAGATGTCCATCGGCGAGGCCAAGGCACGCCGCGCCAAGAAGGAAATGATCGAAGCCAACCTGCGCCTCGTCATCTCCATCGCCAAGAAATACACCAACCGCGGCCTGCAGTTCCTCGACCTGATCCAGGAAGGCAACATCGGCCTGATGAAGGCAGTGGACAAGTTCGAATACCGCCGCGGCTACAAGTTTTCGACCTATGCCACCTGGTGGATCCGCCAGGCCATCACCCGCTCCATCGCGGACCAGGCCCGCACCATCCGCATCCCGGTGCACATGATCGAGACCATCAACAAGCTCAACCGCATCTCGCGCCAGATGCTGCAGCAACTCGGCCGCGAACCGACGCCGGAAGAGCTGGCCGAACGCATGGACATGCCCGAGGACAAGGTGCGCAAGGTACTGAAGATCTCCAAGGAACCCATCTCCATGGAAACCCCGATCGGCGACGACGAGGACTCGCATCTGGGCGACTTCATCGAAGACACCAATGTCATGCTGCCGGCCGATACCGCCACCCGCGCCGGACTCTCTGAATCCACCCGCGAGATCCTCGCCAGCCTGACCCCGCGCGAGGCCAAGGTATTGCGCATGCGCTTCGGCATCGACATGAATACCGACCACACCCTAGAGGAAGTCGGCAAGCAGTTCGATGTCACCCGCGAACGCATCCGCCAGATCGAAGCCAAGGCCCTGCGCAAGCTGCGCCACCCCAGCCGCTCCGAGCAACTGCGCAGCTTCATCGACGCCGACTGACGCGCTACAATGCTCTCGCCCGCCACCGGGCGCGCGAGGCATCACTCTCCGGGCCTATGGCTCAGTTGGTTGGAGCAGGGTGAGACGCGACCGTTCTGCCAGTGGCAGAACGCAGCGCAGACGAACGACCGGCCAGGACGGCCGGTCTGGTCATGCCCACCAGGGACGGTTGAAACGATCTATTCCGGGCCTATAGCTCAGTTGGTTAGAGCAGGGGACTCATAATCCCTTGGTCCCAGGTTCGAGTCCTGGTGGGCCCACCAATCACTTCTTCAGGAAACCCCTCTCTGTGCATGCAAGCATAAGTTGGCCGTTTTGGCCAACTTATTGTTACAGGAAAGCATAGTTGCGCCAGCTTTCACACCCTTCCCCGAGCTATTGGAGTACGAGGACTATCAATATCAACCGTCCGTTATTTTTATCCATAGCAATGCACTCACAACACTGACCCATCATCCTGTCGCAAATTAACATGCGCCATTCTGGCCCCTGGCTTCCTGATGCATTGATCAAGGTTGAATCGGTATAGGTCGATTCTTGCGGCACAGCCAAACCGAAGCGAAAAATTGAGTCATTTGCGCCTCGGTGGCCCTCATTTCAAGGAAGGCCACATACCAAGAGCCCCATGGAAGAATCATGAGCTAGTTATCAGTCGCCATCCTCAAACTCAGATGTATCGAACTTCAATACATTACAGTTCTCCTTGATAACGCGCTGTAGTGCTTCATCGAAACCATCTTTGCTCTGCGCACGAATCTCGACGGAGACCGTGACATCCACACCGAGCTTGGATGTGAACTGCTGCACAACCTCATCCATGATGGTGGCGAAATCCATTTTGGCTCGGATCGGATCGAGTGTGGCTGTGCCGTAAAATTGCCGCTTGGGAGAGGTATCCGGAATAGCAACTGACTCCCCACCAGTAGGTGTCTGGGATGTGGTCTCGCTCTCGTCCGACA
>WGBK01000007.1 GCA_015494335.1 Gammaproteobacteria bacterium
CGATGACGAAGGCGACATCCGAAAAATCATGCTGCTGCATCATCGCCAGCGGTGTTGCAGTCATCAGCAGGGACATTACGCTGTATCCCACGGTGGCTGCGAGCAGGGCGGTGATGTAGCCGGGCTGGGCAACGATTTCGCCCAGCGGGCGCGCGCTGCGGACGATGGCCGGGTTGTCGGGCAGCGGCAGCTTCATGGCGAGAAAATTCATCAGATTCAGGGCGTAGATCAGTGCCACGGCCAGAAAGCTGCCGAGGAAATCGACGGGGAGCAACTCCTTGCTGTGGCTGGCGAGGTTGGGGCCGATCAGGGCCGCGACCACGCCGCCGGCCAGTACCAGCGAGATGGCCTGGTCACGCTGGCTCGGTGGCGCAACCTCGGCCGCGGTAAAGCGGAAGTAGTTCCCGAAGGCGGTATAGAGCCCAAACAACGGGGTGGCGAGGCAGAACAGCGCAAAGCTCTGGCCGAACAGTGCCAGCACGGCCACTAGGCTGCCGCCCAGGCCGAGGGCCGATGCGAGCAGGAAACCGCCCTTGCGCCCGAAACGCTGCATGATCAGCGAGGCGGGCAGGCTGCCGAGCATGGTGGCGAGGAATTGCAGTGCCAACGGCAGGGTGGCCAGCGCCTTGTCTTCTGCCAGTTGGAAACCAATGATCGCCGACGAGGTGATGAGCAGGGTATTGACCGACATCATCAGGGCCTGGGCCAGTGCCAGCTGGAACACCGGCCGGTTGATGAACAGTCTCATTCGCTCAACGGGATCCGGCCAGGGTCTTCAGCTTGCGCCAGGCTTTCATCACCTCGGGACGGGCCTTGTGACGATCGTTGCGGATCAGGGCTTCGGGCAGGGCCTGCGGATGGATCACGCGTTGCGGGTGTCCCTTGGGGAACTCGGCCTGGTGATCGAAGAACAGATAGCCGTCCACCTCCACCCCGGGTATGCAGGACTGGATCGCCTTGACCTGGAAATCCAGTTCGAACAGCGGGTTGTCGAACTTGTAGCTTTTCTGCCCCAGCATCTGCGTCCACTGGTCGATGTGGTCCGCGCAGAAGATGCGGCCGGGGTATTGCTTGTACTTGAGCAGGGTGATGCCGTCATGGCGCAGCAGCAGGCGGTCGATGACAAAGCGGTTGCCGAGCCCGTCCGGGCAGGACAGGTTGTGGATCTGCTCCAGACCCAGGCGGTCGAGGCAACGACGGGTCCGCCAGCGCCGCCAGGCTTCGAGCAGGGGGCGCCGCCAGAAGATCAGCAGAGCCAGCAGAAGCAGGGCCAGAAGCAACGGCCAGGAGGTCTGCAGCCAGCCGGGCACTTGCTCAGCCATTACTTGAGAAACATCATTCATGTGTGTGAAATGTAATGATAAAACGAGCTTTTTGATTTACTCTAGTCAAACCATATTTTCCCATTTCCGCGCCAACAGTCACAGGTGAGCGACATGGCAGCAAAACCGAAAACCGCAGCAACGGAAGACGCGAAAGCAAGCGCCGCTCTGGAAGCCGTGGAGAACCGGCTCGAGTTCGAGCTGGACGATCCGCAATACTACCTCAACCGCGAGTTTTCGTGGCTCGAATTCAACAAGCGCGTGCTGGCCGAGGCCGAGAATGAGGACAACCCGCTGCTCGAGCGGGTCAAGTTCATCGCCATCGTCAGTTCCAACCTCGACGAATTCTTCATGAAGCGCATCGGTGGCCTCAAGCAGCAGCGGGCTTCGCGCGTCAAGCTGCGATCGGTGGACGGCCGCACGCCCCAGGAGCAGATCGAGGAATCCTACCGCATCGTCAACGAGATCGAGGATCGCATCTACGAGAATTTCCTGCTGCTGCGCAAGGAGCTGGACAATGCCGATATCCATATCTGCGCCTACCAGGATCTGACCCTGGAGGAACAGGCCGAGCTGCGCGAGCAGTACTACCAGAACATCTTCCCGCTGGTCACGCCGCAATCGGTGGATCCGGCGCATCCCTTCCCGTTCATCTCCAACTTCTCGCTCAACCTGCTGGTGACCCTGCAGTATCCCGAGTCGGACGAGAATCTGCTGGCGCGGGTCAAGGTGCCGAGCGGCGGTTCCGGCATCCCGCGCTTCATGCGTTTCGGCGAGGGGCAACGCTATGTGATGCTCGAGGATGTCATGTCCAACAACCTCGATCTGCTGTTCCCGCGCATGAAGATCGTCGCCTGCGAATACTTCCGCGTGGTACGCAACATCAATGTCGGTTCCTCCCGCGAGAAGGCCGAGGATCTGCTGGCCTCGATCGAGTCGGAGGTACGCAACCGCAAGTTCGCGACCGTGGTGCGCCTGACCGTCAGCGAGGGCATGGACCCGGTGCGCAAGGGCATGCTGGCGGCCGAACTGGGGCTCGATGACGAGAGAGATACCTTTACCGCACGCGGCATGCTGTCGATGCGCGACCTGTTCGAGATCGCCGGCATCGACCGTCCGGAGCTGCACTACGAGCCGCATCGTCCCATTGATCACGTCAAGCTGCGGGTGGCGCAGAACATCTTCCACTGCATCCGCGAGAACGGTGCGCTGTTCCTGCATCACCCCTACGAATCCTTTTCCACCAGCGTGGTGCGTTTTCTCAAGGAGGCGAGCCAGGACCCGAAGGTGCACGCGATCAAGATGACCCTGTACCGCACCTCGGAGGACAGCAAGATCGTCGATTACCTGATCTCCGCGGCCCAGAACGGCAAGCAGGTGGCGGTGGTGGTCGAATTGCAGGCGCGCTTCGACGAGGCCGCCAATATCCGCTGGGCCAGCCGCCTCGAAGAGGCGGGCATCCATGTAACCTACGGCGTGCTCGGCCTGAAGACCCACTGCAAGGTGATCCTGGTGGTGCGCAAGGACTACTCCGGGCTGCGCCGTTACGCCCACCTCGGCACCGGCAACTATCACGCCGGTACCGCGCGTCTGTACACCGATGTCGGCATCCTCACCTGCGACGAGGAGATCGGCCGCGATCTGACCGAGCTGTTCAATTTCCTCACCACCGGCTTCATCCCGCAGCGCAACTACATTCGCATCCTGCCGGCGCCGAAGACGCTCAAATCGGCCCTGGTGGCCAAGATTCGCCGCGAGATCAAGCATCAGCGCAACAAGTCCCAGGGCCTGATCCGACTCAAGGCCAACGCCCTCGAAGACAAGGACATCTGCAAGGAGCTGTACCTGGCTTCGATGGCCGGGGTGAAGATCGAGCTGATCATTCGCGATACCTGTCGTATCCGTCCCGGCATCCAGGGTCTGTCCGACAATATTTCGGTGATCTCCATCGTCGGACGCTTCCTCGAGCACAGCCGCATCTACTATTTCCGCAACGGCGGCGAGGAAGAGTTCTACATCGGCTCTGCGGACCTGATGACGCGCAACCTCGAGAATCGGGTCGAGGTGTTGACGCCGGTTTGTCTGAACGAGCACAAGGAGGAATGCCGCACCATCCTC
>WGBK01000008.1 GCA_015494335.1 Gammaproteobacteria bacterium
GCATCATCTCCAGCAGCCACTGGTGCTGCAGGCTCTCCGGAACCAGGATCAGCACCCGTCGGGCGCGTTCGGTCAGCAGTTGCCGGTGCAGAATCAGGCCGGCCTCGATGGTCTTGCCGAGTCCGACCTCGTCAGCCAGCAACACCCGCGGCGCATGGCGGTTGGCGACCTCATGGGCGATATAGAGCTGATGCTCGATCAGACTGGTGCGGCAGCCGGTCAGACCCTGCAGATCCGAACTGCCGAGGATACTGGCAATCTTTTGCGTGCGCGCACGCAGCTCGAACCACTTGTTGAAGTCCACCTGGCCGTTGAGCAGGCGCTGCAGCGGCTGGTTGAGCTGCAGAAAATTGTTGATCTTGCCTTCGGGCAACCGCACTGCCTGACCCTGGTCGTCCTCGCACTGGTAGACCCGGAGCCCGTTCGACTCCTCCACCGCGAGCACTCGCAGTTCGCGCCCGTCCTGATCAGAGATGCGATCACCCTCGGCAAAGGCCACCCGCGACAGGGGTGCGCTCTGCTTGGCGTAAACGCGAACCTCGCCGGTGGCCGGAAAGATGATGCTGACGGTACGATGCTCGACCTCGATCACCATGCCGATGCCGAGTTGCATTTCGCCGGCACTGACCCAGCGCTGACCGATCGTGAACTGCTGCATTGGAACTCCGGCGGCTTGCGTAAAGGCGTCGAATTATACGCTCCGACCGGCGTCTGACCAGATCCCCTTCGCGCCGAAATGCCGTCGCTTGCCACCGTTTATCGGGTTTGCAGCCCATTCACCAGGAGCTATCATGCCGGCTCGCCCGCAGGAATCTTCCATGCCCCGAAATCAAACCCATCAGGGCCTGTTCATTACCGCCTCCGACACCGGCGTCGGCAAGACCCGCATCGCCCGCGAACTGCTGCTGGCCGCTCGCGCTCGCGGATTGTCCGTGCGTGCCCGAAAACCCGTGGAATCCGGTTGCGATTGCAGCGATGGGGAGTGTCTGGCCAGCGACGCGCACATCCTGGCCGAAGCCGCCGCTGAACCGGACGACCGGGTCGTGACCCCCTATCGCTTCACGCTGGCCGCGGCGCCGGACCGGGCCGCACGGGCCGAGGGTTGTCGCATTCACCTCGAACAGTTGGAGGCCGCCGTTCGACGGGATGTGAACAGCGGTGATTTCCTGGTCGTGGAAGGTGCCGGCGGACTTTGCTCGCCCCTGGCCGAGGATGGCTTGAACCTGGATCTGGCTGGCAGGCTGGGGCTGCCGTTGCTGATCGTCATCGCCGACCGTCTCGGCGCCATCAACCAGGCGCTGCTGACCCTGCGCACGGCCCGGGCCGCGGGCCTGGAGACCCGGGCGATCCTTCTCAACCCCCTGGCTGCGCCATCACCCGGCGAGCCTGATCTCGACAACGCCGAAGACCTGCGCCGGCATTGCGATGTGCCCGTCCTGTCGGGCCGTTACGACTGTTCGCTGGAGGAACTGCCGGACTGGCTGTTCGATTGAACGTTGTCCGCGCTCGCGCCGAAGCGCTGCTCGAGAAAACGAATGATGTCGCCGGATTCGTACATCCATACATCCTGACCGTCGGACTCGATGCGCAGGCAAGGTACCTGGATGCGTCCACCGCCCTGTTCCAGCTCCTTGCGCCAGGGGCTGCCCCGCTGCACATCGCGGGTTTCGATGGGCAGGTTGAGGCGGTGCAGGGCGCGCCGAGTCTTGATGCAGAAGGGGCAGGCCTTGAGCTGGTACAGCTTCATGCCCTTGAGCTGCTCCTCGACCAGGCGCTGTTGCTCCGGCGCGCGTTGCATCGGCTTAGGCCGGGTCATCCAGTCGAAGAACATGACCAATCGGCCCAGTCCCTCACGCAGTAACTTGAGTATCATGGTTTTCTCCTGTCGGCCAGGGGAGGCTCTGATCGATTCATGGCATCTTGTGGTGAAAAATCGTCCATTTCTGCGTTCCAAACCTTCACAATAGCTTGCTACAAGGTGAATCGCTCAGCGAGAGAAGGCCCCCTGGGGGGTTGCGTGCGGTTTGCGCCTTGAATTGAACGATTTTCCACCACAATCTGCTCACGTCAGAATCAATCAGAGCTTCCCAAGAAAAAAGGGAGCCAGGCTCCCTTTTTTCACAAGGCTGGCCTTGAGTGGAAGGAATTACTCGTAGAACTTGTACATTTCTTCCAGTGACTTCGGCTTGATCTTGTCGGCATGGCCGGCGGAGCCAAAGGCTTCGTAGCGTGCCTTGCAGATCTCCTTCATGGCCTCGGTGGAAGCCTTGAGGAACTTGCGAGGATCGAAGTTGCTCGGGTTCTCGGCCAGGTGCTTGCGGATGGCGCCGGTGGAAGCCATGCGCAGATCGGTATCGATGTTGACCTTGCGCACGCCGTGCTTGATGCCTTCGACGATCTCCTCGACCGGCACGCCGTAGGTCTGGCCCATGTCGCCGCCGTATTCGTTGATGATCTTGAGCCAGTCCTGGGGGACCGAGGAGGAACCGTGCATGACCAGGTGGGTGTTGGGGATGCGAGCGTGAATCTCCTTGATGCGGTCGATGCGCAGGATGTCGCCGGTCGGCTCCTTGGTGAACTTGTAGGCGCCGTGTGAGGTGCCGATGGCGATGGCCAGAGCGTCCACGCCGGTCTGGTCGACAAAGTTCGCGGCTTCGTCGGGGTCGGTCAGCAGCTGGTCCATGTCCAGCTGGCCCTCGGCACCGTGGCCGTCTTCCTCGCCCATCATGCCGGTTTCGAGAGAACCGAGGCAGCCCAGTTCGCCCTCGACGGATACGCCGCCGGCATGTGCCATTTCAACGACCTTGCGCGTGACTTCGACATTGTATTCGAAGGTGGACGGGGTCTTCATGTCGGGCATCAGGGAACCGTCCATCATGACGGAGGTGAATCCGGACTGGATCGAGCGCAGGCAGACTGCCGGCTCGGAACCGTGATCCTGGTGCATGACCACCGGGATATGCGGATACATCTCGACCGCGGCCGTAATCAGGTGGCGCAGGAAGGGCTCGCCCGCGTAGGAACGCGCGCCGGCACTGCCTTGCATGATGACCGGGCTGTTGGTCTCGTCGGCAGCCTGCATGATCGCATGCACCTGCTCCATGTTGTTGACATTGAACGCCGGCATGCCGAAATCGTGCTCGGCTGCATAGTCCAGCAACTGTCTCATTGAAATAAGCGCCATAATGACTCCCCTTTTCTCTGTTGAGTGAATTGAATCGTTGTCAGTCCGTCGCCGCCGGCATGTCGCCGACCTTGACGATCTTCATTGCGTTGGTGCCACCGCCGGTGCCCATCAGGTCGCCCTTGGTGATGATCACCAGGTCACCGTCGGTAACCACGCCTTCTTCCTTCAGCACGTCGATGGCGATCTGGTTCGCCGCCGCGTGATTGTTGTCCTTGATCACCGGAAAGTCCACCGGCGTCACGCCGCGATACAGGGATACCTTGCGACAGGTGTCCTCGTGGGTGGACAGGGCATAGATCGGGATCCCCGAACTGATGCGCGACATCCACAGGGCGGTGGAACCGGACTCGGTCAGCGAGGCGATGGCCCGCACCTTGAGATGGTTCGCCGTGTACATGCTGGCCATCGCAATAGCCTCATCGACGCGCTTGAAGGTGGTATCCAAGCGGTGATGGGAGCGCAACGCGGCGGTCTGCTGCTCGGCATTGCGGCAGATGCGCGACATCGCGCTGACCGTCTCCACCGGGTAGAGGCCGCTGGCGGTTTCCGCCGACAGCATCACCGCATCGGTACCGTCGAGCACGGCATTGGCCACGTCGAAGACCTCGGCGCGGGTCGGAATCGGGTTCTCGCGCATCGACTCCATCATCTGCGTCGCGGTGATCACCACCCGGTTGCGATCGCGGGTCAGCTTGATCAGCCGCTTCTGCACCGCGGGCAGCTGGTCATCGCCGATCTCGACGCCGAGATCGCCGCGGGCGATCATGATCGCGTCGGAGGCGTCGATGATGGCCTCGATATTGTCCAGCGCCTCGGCGCGCTCGATCTTGGCGACGATGCCGCCCTTGCCGCCGGCCTGACGCAGCAGCGTGCGCGCCAGTTTCACATCGCCGGAATTGCGCGGGAAGGAGATGGCGATGTAGTCGGCATCGATATCTGCGGCCACCTTGATGTCTTCCTTGTCCTTCTCCGTCAGCGCCTCGGCGGAGAGGCCGCCGCCGCGCAGGTTGATGCCCTTGTTGTCGGAGAGGATACCGCCGATCAGCACCTTGGTGACGATGCGACTGCCCTCGACCTGCTCCACCCGCAGCACGATCAGGCCATCGTCGAGCACCAGAGTATCGCCGGGCTTCACGTCCTGCGGCAACTTGCGGTAGGTGACGCCGACCGCATGTTCGTCGCCCTCGTCGACGCCGAGATCGGCATCGAGCACGAAGGTCTGACCGTTCTCCAGGCGCACCTTGCCCTGCCTGAAACGCTGGGTACGGATCTTCGGACCCTGCAGATCCACCAGCACGCCGACGAAACGATGATTGGCGGCGGCAAGCCGGCGCACCTTCTCGGCGCGGGCACGGTGTTCCTCGGGGCTGCCGTGGGAGAAGTTCAGACGCACCACGTCGACGCCGGCCTTGATCAGCCGGTCGAGGATCTCGTCGGACTCGCTGGCCGGGCCGAGCGTGGCCAGGATCTTGGTCCGCCTCAATACGACATTGGTGCTGTCGGCATCCATTACTTGCCCAGCTCGGCGGCCTTCTCCTCGAGCATCACGACGGCAGGCAACGGCTTGCCCTCGAGGTACTCGAGGAAAGCGCCACCGGCGGTGGAGATGTAGGATACCTTGTCGTAGATGTTGTACTTCTGAATCGCGGCAATGGTGTCGCCGCCGCCGGCGAGGCTGAAGCCCTCGGCTTCGGCGATGGCCATGGCGATGGTGCGGGTGCCTTCGCCGAACTGGTCGAATTCGAACACGCCGACCGGGCCGTTCCAGACGATGGTGCCGGCCTGCTTGATGATATCCGCGAGCACCTGGGCCGATTCCGGACCGATATCGAAGATCATGTCGTCATCGGCCACCTGGTCGACCTTCTTCAGAGTCGCCTCGGCATCCTCGGCGAACTCCTTGGCCACAACCACATCGGTGGGGATCGGGATATTGGCGCCGCGGGCCTTCATCTTTTCCATCAGCATCTTGGCGGTATCCACCAAGTCTTCCTCGCACAGGGACTCGCCGACATTGTAGCCGGCAGCCTTGATGAAGGTATTGGCGATGCCGCCACCGACCACCAGCTGGTCGACCTTCTCGGACAGGGCCTCGAGAACCGTCAGCTTGGTGGAAACCTTTGAACCGCCGACGATGGCAACCATCGGCCGCGCCGGGTTGGCCAGGGCCTTGGCCAGATTGTCCAGCTCGTCGGCCAGCAACAGGCCGGCGCAGGCCACGGGAGCGAACTTGCCGACGCCGTGAGTCGAGGCCTGGGCGCGATGGGCTGTGCCGAAGGCATCCATCACGAACACATCGCAGAGCGCGGCGTATTTCTTCGCCAGTTCCGGGTCATCGGACTTCTCACCGGCATTGAAGCGGACATTCTCGAGCAGCACCACCTCGCCCTCGGCGACTTCCGGCGCATGCTCCAGGTAATCCTTGATCAGAGGTACCGGCTTGCCGATCTTCTCGGACAGGCACTCGGCCACCGGCTTGAGGGAGTTTTCCTCGTCGTACTGGCCTTCGGTGGGACGACCGCGGTGCGACATGACCATTACCCGGGCGCCCTGCTTGACGCAGTATTCGATGGTCGGCATGGAGGCGGTGATGCGGGCATCAGAGGTGACCTTGCCATCCTTGACCGGCACATTCAGGTCGGCGCGGATCAGCACGCGCTTGCTGGACAGGTCGAGATCAGTCAGTTTGATGAAAGCCATGGAAAATCTCCTGCGGATATTGGGAATGGGGTATCGAAACCGTTGCCTGAAGCCGTCCTGGCGGACTCAGGCAACGACTCCCGGCCCGATCCGCCCGCAAGCGGGCGAACCGGACGGAAGACCGTCGCTGCGAGCCGGTCGATCAGTTGGCGGCAACGTGCTTGGTGAAGCGCAGCATGTTGCAGGTATAGCCGTACTCGTTGTCGTACCAGGACACGACCTTGACAAAGGTGCCGTCGAGCTGAATGCCGGCGCCGGCATCGAAAATCGAGGAGTTGGGGTTGCCACGGAAATCGGTGGAAACCACCTTGTCCTCGGTGTAGGCCAGGGTGTCGCCGATGCCCGGGGTGGCAGCGGCTTCTTTCATGGCAGCGCAGATGTCGTCGTAGCTGGCTTCCTTCTCCAGTTCGCAGGTCAGGTCGACCACGGAAACATCGGAAGTCGGCACGCGGAAGGCCATGCCGGTCAGCTTGCCGTTGAGTTCCGGCAGTACCACGCCGACAGCCTTGGCAGCGCCGGTGGAGGACGGGATGATGTTCTCGAGGATGCCGCGTCCGCCGCGCCAGTCCTTCATGGACGGACCGTCGACGGTCTTCTGGGTCGCGGTGGCCGCGTGAACGGTGGTCATCAGGCCGCGCTTGATGCCCCACTTGTCGTTAAGCACCTTGGCGATCGGCGCCAGGCAGTTGGTGGTGCAGGAAGCGGCGGAAACGATGGCCTGACCGGCGTAGGTCTCGTGGTTGACGCCGTAGACGAACATCGGGGTGCCGTCCTTGGAGGGCGCGGACATCACGACCTTCTTGGCGCCGGCTTCGATGTGCTTCTGGCAACCTTCCTCGGTGAGGAAGAAACCGGTGCACTCGAGCACGATGTCGACATCGATGTCGCCCCACTTGAGATCGGCCGGATCGCGCTCGGCGGTCAGGCGGATGGTCTTGCCGTCGACGACCAGGTTGCCGCCCTCGGCCTTCACGTCACCGGGGAAGTTGCCGTGCACGGAGTCGTACTTGAGCATGTAGGCAAGATAGTCCGCGTCGAGCAGGTCGTTGATGCCGACCACTTCGATGTCGCTGCTGAAATCCTTGGCGATGGCGCGGAAGGCCATGCGACCGATGCGGCCGAAGCCATTGATACCGACTTTGATTGTCATGTTGGTTTCTCCTGAAGTTACTTGAGTGTGAATCTTTGCGGATCAGAGGACCGATTCGACGGCCTTGACCACATTGTCGACGGTGAACCCGAATTCCTCGAACAGCACGCCGGCCGGAGCCGACTCGCCGAAGCGGTTGATGCCGACGATGGCGCCCTTGCAGCCGACATACTTGTGCCAGCCGTCGGTGACGGCGGCCTCGACGGCCACCCGCGACTGCACGGAAGACGGCAGTACCGACTCGCGGTAGGCCTCGTCCTGGCGATCGAACTCGGTGGTCGAGGGCATGGACACGACGCGGATCTTCCTGTCGGCCAGCTTCTCGGCCGCGCCCATGGCCAGGGCCACTTCGGAACCGGTGGCGATGATGATCGCGTCGGGCGTGCCCTCGCAGTCGCGCAGGATGTAGCCGCCGCGCTCGATGTTGGCGATCTGCTCGGCATTGCGTTCCTGGTGCGGCAGGCCCTGGCGCGAGAAGATCAGGCTGCTCGGGCCTTCGGCGCGCTCGATCGCCTGGCGCCAGGCCACGGCGGTCTCGACCGCGTCGCAGGGGCGCCACACGGCCATGTTCGGAATCATGCGCAGGGTCGGGATCTGCTCGATCGGCTGGTGGGTCGGGCCATCCTCGCCGAGGCCGATGGAGTCATGGGTGTAGACGAACAGGCTGCGCACCTTCATCAGTGCGGCCATGCGCAGGGCGTTGCGGGCGTATTCGGAGAACATCAGGAAGGTCGCGCCGAAGGGGATGAACCCGCCGTGCAGCGCGATACCGTTCATGATCGCCGACATGCCGAACTCGCGCACGCCGTAGTTGATGTAGTTGGCGTCCGGGTTGTCCGCGCGCATCGGCTTGTAGCCGGACCACTCGGTGAGGTTGGAACAACCGAGGTCGGCGGAGCCGCCGAACAGTTCCGGCAACAGCGGGTCGTAAGCCTCGATCGCGGCCAAGGAAGCCTGACGGGTGGCCGGGCTCTTCGCCTCGGCAACGGTTTCGGCGACATAGGCGTCAGCCTTGGCTTCCCAGTCCGCCGGCAACTCGCCGTTCATGCGGCGCTCGAACTCGGCGGCCAGTTCCGGGTAATCGGCCTTGTAGGCCTCGAAGGCCTGCTGCCAGGCGGCCTCGGCCTCGCGACCCTTTTCCTTAGCGTCCCAGCCCTCGTAGACTTCCTGGGGCACCTCGAAGGGTCCGTATTCCCAGCCCAGCTCCTTCTTGGTCGCTGCTACCTCTTCCTCGCCCAGCGGCGCACCGTGACAGGCATGGCTGCCGGCCTTGTTGGGCGAACCGAAACCGATCACGGTCTTGCAACAGATCATGCTCGGCTTGTCGGTAACGCCGCGCGCCTCCTCGATGGCCGCCTTGATGGCGTCGGGGTCGTGACCGTCGACATCGGCCACCACATGCCAGCCATAGGCCTCGAAACGCCTCGGGGTGTCGTCGGAGAACCAGCCCTCGACATGGCCGTCGATGGAAATGCCGTTGTCGTCCCAGAAGGCGATCAGCTTGCCCAGCCCCAGGGTGCCGGCCAGTGAACAGGCCTCATGCGAGATGCCTTCCATCATGCAGCCGTCGCCGAGGAATACATAGGTGTAGTGATCGACGATGTGATGGCCGGGGCGGTTGAACTGGGCGCCCAGGGTGCGCTCGGCCAGGGCCATGCCCACGGCGTTGGTGATGCCCTGCCCCAGCGGGCCGGTGGTGGTCTCGACGCCGGGGGTATAGCCGTATTCGGGGTGACCCGGGGTCTTGGAGTGCAACTGCCGGAACTGCTTGAGATCCTCGATGGAGAGATCGTAGCC
>WGBK01000009.1 GCA_015494335.1 Gammaproteobacteria bacterium
CAGCTGGTGGATGTCGATGGCAATGTCTTCGATTTTGTTCGTCGCAACCAGATCGACGAGATCGTCGTCGCGACTTCCGATGCGATCGAGGATGTGCCAGTCGATGATCTGGTCGAGTGCAAGCTCAACGGTATCGAGGTGGTCGATATCCTCAGTTTCTTCGAGCGCGAGGTCGGACAGGTGCGCATTGACATCATGGACCCCCGCTGGCTCATGTTCTCGGAGGGCTTTCGTCAATCGGAAGTCAAGGATGCGGTGAAACGTGTGTTCGACCTGCTGTCCAGCTCGATTATCCTCGGTGTCAGTGCGCCGGTCATGTTGCTGACGGTGCTGGCCATCAAGCTCGAGGATGGCTGGAAGGCGCCGGTCTTCTATCACCAATTGCGGGTCGGTCTGGGGCAGCAACCCTACAAGGTCTACAAGTTCCGCAGCATGCGCCCCGATGCCGAGGCGGGCGGCGCCAAGTGGGCGAGCAAGACTGATGATCGGGTGACCCGTGTCGGGCGCCTGATCCGCAAGACCCGTATCGACGAATTGCCGCAGATCTACAATGTGCTGAAGGGTGAGATGAGCTTCGTCGGTCCGCGACCGGAACGGCCCGAGTTCGTCGAGAAGCTGGCCCTCGAGATTCCCTATTACAACGAGCGTCACCTGATCAAACCGGGCATCACCGGCTGGGCCCAGTTGATGTATCCCTACGGGGCATCTGTGACCGACTCCTATCAAAAGCAACTGTTCGACATGTACTATATCAAGAACCGCAACCTGTTCCTCGATTTCCTGATTCTGCTGCAAACCGTCGAAGTCGTGCTGTTCGGAAAGGGAGCACGATGAGCGACACCCATTCACTCACCTCTTAGAAACACGAAGGAAACCATGATACCTCGAGAAGATCTGCGCATCTGCGTACTGGGGCTGGGCTATGTCGGCCTGCCGCTGGCGGCCGAGTTTGGCCGCAAGCTGGAAACCATCGGCTATGACATCAACGCCGAACGGGTCAGTGAACTCGAGGCGGGGCATGATGCCACGCTGGAAGTCAGCGACGAGGAGTTGAGCCGGGCCGAGCACCTGCGCTATACCTCGCGGCTCGAGGATACCGCCGATGCGAATGTCTATATCATCACCGTGCCGACACCCATCGACGAATTCAAGAACCCGGATCTGACGCCGCTGGAGAAGGCCAGCAGCGCCATCGCCAAGGTGGTATCGAAGGGCGATGTGGTGATCTACGAGTCTACGGTCTACCCGGGGGCGACCGAAAAGGTCTGCGTGCCGATCATCGAGCGTGAATCCGGGCTGCGCTTCAACGAGGATTTCTTTGTCGGCTACAGTCCCGAGCGCATCAATCCCGGCGACAAGCAGCACCGCCTGCCGACCATCCTCAAGATTACCTCGGGCTCGACTCCGGAAACCGCCGATTTCGTCGATGAGCTGTACCGCATGATCATCACCGCCGGCACCCACAAGGCCGAAAGCATCATGGTGGCCGAGGCCGCCAAGGTGATCGAGAATACCCAGCGCGATGTCAATATCGCGCTGATCAACGAGTTGTCGATGATCTTCCACAAGC
Source organism: Gammaproteobacteria bacterium (assembly GCA_015494335.1). Classification (GTDB taxonomy): domain Bacteria; phylum Pseudomonadota; class Gammaproteobacteria; genus S144-22. The sequence continues at coordinate 1,571 of WGBK01000009.1, forward strand.
TGGATATCGATACCCTCGAGGTGCTGCGTGCGGCTGGCACCAAGTGGAACTTCCTGCCGTTTCGACCGGGTCTGGTGGGCGGTCACTGCATCGGTGTGGATCCCTTCTATCTGACCCACAAGGCCCAGGAGATCGGTTTCCATCCGCAGATCATACTTGCGGCCCGGCGCATGAACGACGACATGGGCTCCTATGTGACCGAGCGCGTGCTGAAGCTGATGGTGCGCAAGAAGATCCATGTGGTCGATGCCGAGATCCTGATCATGGGTCTGACCTTCAAGGAGAACTGCCCGGACATCCGCAACACGCGTACCGTCGATATCCGCGACGAATTCGCCAAGTACGATGCCAACATCAGCTTTTACGATCCCTGGGCCGATCCCGAGGAAGCCGAGCGTGAATACGGCGTGAAACTGGTCGAGCGTTTGGAACCGGGGCGGTATGATGCGATCATACTCGCCGTGGCCCACGACCAGTTCAAGGACATGGGTATCGACGAGATCCGTGCCCTGGGCAAACCGAATCACGTGGTTTTCGATGTCAAGGACCTGTTCCGCAAGTCCGAGGTCGATGGCCGCCTCTGAATCCACCCCCAATCCCGCAGACAAGGACAAGACAATGAAATACATGATCCCGTTTCTCGCGTTGTTCCTCGCCGCCTGTTCCACCGGCCAGAACTATGCCAACCGCATGGTCAGCATCAGCGACCTGGGCGATCGGCCCATGCGCATGGTCAGCGAATACCGCATTGGCATCGGAGATGTCATGAGCATCAATGTATGGAAAAACCCGGATCTCGGGGTCACCGTACCGGTGCGTCCCGATGGCAAGATCTCGGCGCCGCTGGTCGGCGATATCGTGGTCGCGGGCCTGACGCCGGAAGAGGTGGCCGAGGAGATCACCCGTCGCCTGGCCCGGTTCGTACGCACGCCCAATGTCGCGGTGATCATGACCAATCTGGCCAGTACAGCCTATATTTCCCGCGTGCGCGTCACCGGAGCGGTCGGGCAGAGCGTGTCGCTGCCCTACAGCCAGGGCATGACCATTCTCGACGCGGTGCTCGCGGCCGGTGGTCCCAACGAATTCGCCGACCCCGAGAACACCAAGCTGTTCCGCCGCATCGAAGGTGACACGGTGATGGTGCCGGTGGATCTCGAAAGCATCATGACCGAGGGCAACCTGGCCGAGAATGTCGCCTTGCAGCCAGGCGATACCATCACCATCCCCGAAAAGCTGTTCTGATCGCGACATGCAGGAAATCAGTCTCGCCAAACAGCTGGAGACCTTTGTCAACGAGGTCATCGACAAGCGGGTGTGGGTCAGCATCGGCTTTGCGATCGTCTCGATCACGATTTTGGTCATCGGCGTCTACTGGCCCAAGGTGTATGAATCCAAGGCCACCATTCTGTGGAGCAACACCAGTTCGCTGAGCCCGTTGCTGGAACAGAATGTGGCCCGTTCGACCACCATCAATGATCAGGCCGACATTGCGCGCGAGATCATTCTCAGCAACAAGATCCTCGACCAGCTCATCGAAAAGGCGGGGCTGGACAAGGATGCCGACGGCAAGCCGCTGACCGAACGCCAGCGGGAACTGCTCAAGGGCGGTTTGCGTCGCACCCTGAAGATCAGCAATCTGGGCAAGCGCCTGATCGTGATTTCCTATCGCAGCAAGGATCCCGAGAAGGCCTACCTGATCACCAGCATCGTCTCCGAGCTGTTCATCCAGGAGACGCGTTCGGTCAAGAACCAGTCCAGCCAGGCGGCCTATGATTTCATCAATCGCCAGGTCCAGGATTACAAGAACAAGCTGGACAAGATCAACCGACAGATCATCGACTTTCGCAAGCAGAACGTGGATCTGGATTCGGATACGCGCACCGGTGTCAACAATCGCGTCAACACGCTGAAAAACCTGATCCGTGAAACCCGGCTGCAGTTGACCGAGGCCCAGGTGCAGAAGAAGTCCCTGCAGGAGCAGCTCGACCGGGAACGCCGGAGAATCGAGCAGCAGCTGGCCGCAAGCCGTGCCCAGGCCAGCAACCGGGTGATCCAGAGCAACTACGAGGAACGCCTGAAGACCCTGCAGACCCGCCTCGACACCCTGCGCCTGAGCTATACCGACGACTATCCGGATATCGTTCAGCTCAAGGAACAGATCCGCAATCTGAAGCTGCAGATCGAGCAGGAGAAGAAGGAACGCAAGAATGCGCCGGAGCCGACGGCCAGCGGTTCCGCTCCGGTGGAATTCGAACCCAGCCCGCTGTACGAGAATCTCAGCAATGAGATTGCCGGCATCGAAACCAACATCAAGACGCTGGAAGCGCGCATCGAGGATGCATCGACCCGGCTCGAGAAGGAACTGCAGCGCGCCAGCCAGGTCAATGCCCTGGAGTCCCAGCTGGAAGAGATGACCCGTGACCTCGATGTCACCCAGGCCATCTACGACGACCTGCTGACGCGTCGAGAGAATGCCCGCGTATCCCTGAATCTGCAGTTGGAGAACCAGGGATCGACCTTCAAGATCCAGGAACCGGCGGTTGTGCCCCTGGTTCCGGTGGGCTTGCGATTCCTGCATTTCGCGTTGGCGAGTCTGGTGCTCGGTATCGCCGTGCCCCTGGGTCTGATCTTCGCGCTGGTGATCCTCGATCCGCGCATCCGCAACGAGGAAGCCATCGATCCGGAGGTGCTGGATATTCCCATCATCGGCGTGGTCGGGCATTATGCCAATGACAGGGACAAGCAGCTCGAACGCCGCAAGACCCGGTTGTCGATCGCCATAGTCGGCCTGACCCTGCTGGTACTGGCCGCCATCGTTCTGCTCAAGATCAACCAGTACATAGGTGCCTAAGTGACTGCCGAAATCGACAAGATGGACAATGTCTACGAGATCGATCACAAGATCTCTTCGGATGATTCGGAGATCGACTTCGACCTGAGCAAGAACATGGACGAGGAGGATACGGGCGAGATCGATATCCGTCTCGACCAGGTCATGCAGGAAGGTCCGCGGGACTACGATCCTGTAGACGACGACCATTCCCTGGTCACCCGGCCACCCAGCGATGTCACGGTCCGGGTCGGACGGCGTCACCTGCAGCGCATGCGCGATCACCAGTTGCTCGATGCCCATGACTTCCAGGAGCGGCGTATCGTCCATCCCGACATGGACGATTACCGGATTCACAACGCCTTCCGCGAGATCCGCACCAAACTGCTGCAGGAGTCCGGGGGCAAGAATCTGGTCATCATGGTGGTTTCGCTGCAGCATGGCATGGGCACCACCTTCACCTCGGTCAACCTGGCCGCAGCCTTCTCCTACGAGGGCGAGAAAACCTCACTGATCGTCGATTGCGACAAGACCAAGCGCAAGATCGAGGAATATTTCCCGGTGGATGTGGATTTCGGCCTGACCGATTACCTCGACGATCGCAGCATCGGTACCGAGAAGATCATTTACCAGACCGGAATCGCGCGCATGCGTTTCGTGCCGGTCGGTCGCCGTCGCGAGACGATCGGCGAATTCTTCTCTTCCGAGCGCATGCGCGATTTCATCCTGCAGGTAAAGAAGCGCTACAGTGATCGCTATGTGATTCTCAACGCCCCGCCTCTGGAAGTGTCCGCCGATGCCGCGATCCTGTCCGAGATCAGCGATCGCATCATCGTGGTTCTGCCCTATGGCAAGGTCTCCAACGCGCGACTGGCCAAGGCGCTGAAACTGATCCCGCAGGAAAAGATTGCCGGACTCGTGCTCAATGACAAGCTGCAATATGTCTAGGGGAGTTACCCGTGACCATGCTTCGGCAAGGATTCTGCCGATCCTGGCTCTGCTTGCGATCGGTACCGCCGGAGCCGCTCCACGCATCGATCTGTCCTACCAGCTGGATCTCGAAGCCCACCAGGAACGGGACGACGAGGCTCGTTCCGCCTTGTTGCTGGACCTGTCCGATGACCGTGTCGCCAGCCGGTTGAAACTGAACTACGATTTGCAAGGGCGATACTTCTACGACCATGTCGACCAGCGCGACAACACCCAGTGGTCCGGGCGCGGACAGTTGGACTATCGTATCAGCAAAAACCTCAGCGGACTCGCCGAGCTGGCTCTTACGGAGGTGGCCGACCCGGGTGTTCGTATCGAGGATGAACTGGATACCCAGACCCTGACCCAGGGGCAGGCGGGATTGCAATGGCAAGGCAGAGGGCGTGGTCGCGGTCAGTTCAGCGCAGGCCTTATGCGCGAGTTCTTCCGCTATCAGAACAGTGATGAACTCGATGCCAACGAGAACCGCTTCGATCTGGGTTACCAGTACCGGTTTTCCGATACCGCAGCTCTGAGTCTCGGTTACAGCCGTTTCGAGCAACGCCATGTGGATCCTGCCCAGAGCGGCCTCGATACCGACAATGACCAGTGGCAGATCGGTTTCGATCGCCGCTGGACGCGTTTGGGCCTGCAGCTCTTCGCCAACACGCGCAAGGTCGAGTTCGATGACGGCAGCAGTGACCGTTTCGAAGGCTATGGTCTCGAGCTTTCGCATCAGGCCAACAGTCGCAATCGGCTGAGCCTGCGGCTGGCCCGTGACCTGCAACAAGCCTTCCGTTTCAATACGCTGTTGGGCAATGGCCTGGACCGTCTCGAACAGGCAGGCCTGGTGCAGACCGACAGCCTGCGACTGGGCTGGAATTACACGGGGCGGTTTACCCGCGCCGATCTGAGCCTCTACCAGGACGACCTGGAAGTCCTCAACGGCAGCGCCACAGGCAACGGACGGCAACGGGGAGGGACCCTGCTGCTCAGTCGTCAGATCAACGCCCGGCTCAGCGGCGAGTTGTCCGCCACATCGCTGCGCAACGACCTGGACAGCAATGAAACCGATCTGCAGACCCTGGCTCTGGTTTACCAGTGGATTCGAAGCCGTCGCTTCGATCTGCGAGTTCGTCTCGAGGCCCGTGGTGGCGAGGAAGCCGGGGCCGATGCGGACGATACTTCGTTGATTCTGCAGGGGCGCGCCCGGTTGTTCTGAGACCGTATTACCTTCTAACGGTCAATGACCCTGGAGTGTCCGCTCCAGGAGCGAAACAATACGCTCCCTGACCGAAGCCGTTATACCTGAATGGGTGGGCAGCGTGACCAGACGCTCCGCGAATCGACGGGCGGCCGGGTAGTCTGCGGGATCTTCTCCCAGGAAGTCGAGGCCTTCGACGGAGGCCAGGGGGCGGTTGTACAGGGCCGAGCAACCAAGATCCTTGCAGGCGTTCAGAAACTTTTCTCGCTGCTCCCGATCTTCGATCAGAATCGGGTAGCGCAACAATGCGGGCAACTCTTCTTCCTTCCAGTCCCCGGTCAGATCCTTCCAGCCCGCCTGCGGCAGCGAGGCAAGCAATTTCCGGTATTCCAGGGCATGACGAGGGCTGTTCCGGTATTGCTCGATATTGGCTTCGATCAGGTCCTGGTGGAAACGGCTCATGCCCTCGATCTGTTGCAGAGGCTTGTAGCGGGTTTCGCCGATATGCAGTCCTGGCAAGCGTGCAACCAGGCCGTAGATCCATGGGTCGATGACCAAGTTGTAGATACGGATCTTGTTGCGCAGGGATCGCTCTGGTTTCTGGTCGAGGGGGCTCGGACCGGGCACCGGCAAGGCCTTGGCCAACCGTGGATCCCGGCAGATCACGGCTCCGCCGTGCAGCAGGTTCACCGGTTTGCCGCGACCGAAGCTGATGATGTTGTAGTCGCCCGGCCAGGGTTCCTGCTCGGTACCACAGGGAAACCATTGGGCGCTGTCGAGGATGAGGCGGGCGTCGGAGGCTCGGCACAGCTCCTGCAGTTCCGGCAACCGGTCGCGCAGGCCCAGGAAGACCACGGATACCACAGCCAGGGTTTTGGGGCCGATTCTCTTTTCCAGCTGTTCCAGGGAAAAACGGAAGGAATCCTCTTCCAGGTCGACCAAAACCGGTCGAGCCCCGGCATGCACGACCGCGCTGACCAGGTCGGGACAGCCGTAGGCCGGGAGAATCACTTCATCCCTGGTTCCGCCGAGCTGCCGGCAGGCGGCAAGGGCCGCGGCCAGAGAGGCGGTTCCGGACTGGTACAGGGCAACCGGAGCTTCTGCCAGGGCCTGGGCATCGAAATGCCGTGGTTCGAGGCGGGCGGGGTTTCCGGCAGGGCGATAGATCTTCAAGAGCAGGGGCCAGTGGTCGATTGCGGGAGGGCAACATTATCAGCCGCCGATGACGGGATTAGTGAATGCATTCACAAACATTCCCATGGCATTGCATACCATGGTTCGCATCCGGGCAAGGCCCGCGTCAAGAGACTGCAAATGGAAGCAATGGCATGTGTGGCATAGCCGGTATCATCGGCCCGTCATCGCGAGATGGTGATGCCGCATTCCGTGTCGAATCCATGGTGACCGAACTGCATCACCGGGGGCCGGATCATCAGCAGGTGGATGTCTGCAAGGGTGCGGTGCTGGGGCATGCCCGTCTCAGCATCATCGACCTGTCCGGCGGCAACCAGCCCATCTACAGCCCCGACGGTCGGGTCTCCGTGGTTTTCAACGGCGAGATCTATAACTATATCGAGCTGAAGCGCGATTTGCTCGCGGATTACCCCTTCCGTACCGAGTCCGATACCGAAGTCATCGTGGCGTTGTATCTGCGCCTTGGCATCGACTTCATCCAGCATCTCAACGGGCAGTTTGCGATCTGCCTCCATGACGAGCGCAACGGGAAGAGCTACCTGATCCGGGATCGTATCGGCATTGCGCCACTGTATTATCGCCGCCGGGGCGAGGACATCGAATTCGCTTCGGAAATCAAGTCCTTCCGCGCTCTCGATCCGACCAGCCTCGAACTGAATCCGGCCGGACTGGCTGACTTCATTCACCTGTGGGCACCGATCACCCCCGAGACATTGTATCGGGATATTCTCGAGGTTTCTCCCGGCTGCTACCTGGAGCTGGGGCCGCAGGGCGTCCAGCAGCATCGCTACTGGGATTTCGTATACGAGCCGGAAGAACGTCCGCTGCCCGAGCTGATCGAGGAGCTGGATGCGCTGATGGAGGATGCGGTACGCATTCGCCTGCGCTCGGATGTCCCGGTTGCGGCCTATCTGTCCGGCGGACTCGATTCCTCGATCATTCTTTCTTACCTGATGCGTTCCGGCATCGATCTCGAGACCTTTTCACTGACCTTTGCCGACGAGGACCTCAACGAGGCGCCGTTCCAGCAGGAGGTGGCGCAGTGGTTCGGCACCCGCCACAACGAGTTGCATGCCGATTACCGGAGCATCGCCGATGCCTTTGTCGACACCATCTGGCATGCGGAATCGCCTCTGTTTCGCAGTTCGCCCACGCCGATGAAGCTGCTCTCGGGACGGGTTCACGAATCCGGCTACAAGGTGGTGTTGACCGGGGAGGGCGCGGACGAGAATTTCGCCGGCTACGATATCTTCAAGGAAGCCAGGATACGGGCATTCTGGAATCGTAATCCGGATTCCCGCTGGCGTCCCCAGCTGTTGCGCAGGCTGTACCCCTATCTGGACTTCAGTCGCATGAACAGTTCCGAGTACCTGAAGAATGCCTTTGGTCACAATCTGCAGGCCGTCGATACGCTATTGTACAGCCATGCTGCACGCATGAAGACGACCTCGGCGGTGCTGTCCTTTCTGCATCCGGATCTGCGCGACGAACTTGCGCATATCGATGTGGAAAGCCGTGCCGAACAGGCTTTTGCTGCTCGGGCCGGAGAGCTGGATGTATTCAATCGCAGCCTCTATGTCGAGGCGCGAACCCTGATGCCGGGCTACATCCTGTCGTCCCAGGGGGATCGCATGCTGATGGCGAATTCGGTCGAAGGCCGCTACCCCTTCCTCGATCACCGCGTGATGGAGTTTGCCGGGCGCTTGCCGAACCGATACAAGATGAATGGCCTGAACGAGAAATATATCCTCAAGAGATTGGCCGAGAACCGGCTTCCCGAGTCCGTACTGAAACGGCCGAAGCAGCCCTACAGAGCGCCGGATATCGATGCGCTGACCTGTTCCACGGACAATGCATTGATGGCCTATCTTGACGAGGACCGGATCCTCAGGCAGGGCGTTCTCGATGCCGACAAGACCCGCATGATGCTGAAGAAGGTGCGCAACGGCCGTGCGCGCAGCGTCAAGGACAACATGATTTTCACCACCTTGCTCTCCACCCAGATCTGGATGGAGCAGTTCATCCATCCCCGTTGAGGAACGACAACCATGATCAAGCAAAAGCTCCGACAATACATCCTCGAGAACTTCCTGTTCAGCGACAATCCCGACGATCTGGCTGACGATGATTCCTTCATGGACAAGGGGATCATCGATTCCACCGGTATTCTCGAGGTTATCGAGTTTCTCGAGGACGAGTTCGGCATTACCGTCGAGGATGAGGAAATGATTCCCGAGAATCTCGACAGCGTTAATCGCATTCTCGGCTTCGTTCAGAGCAAACAGAAAGACTGAGAAGGACTGCTTGTCGATACCACCGGCCTCGGGAGATTCCTTGCATGCAGAAGATCGATGACCGATATCGCGAGCCACGCCTGTTACAGGAGATGATGCAGTTCACGGCCCTGCGACATCCCCATCGAACGGCTCTGGTTATCGAAGGGAAGTCGTACAGCTACGAAGCCCTGCTCGATGCCGCGCTTCGACTTGCATCCGCGATGCGGGAGCGAGGATTGCAGCGCGGGGATCGAGTTGCCATCTATATGGACAATACCTGGTTCTGCGTGGTTTCCATTTATGCGACCCTCTTCGCCGGTGGGGTTTTCCTTGTCATCAATCCGCAAACCAAGAGTGGAAAGCTCCGTTTCATCCTGGAAGACAGCGGATCCCGGATTCTGCTTTCGGATCTTCATCTGTTGCCCTTTTTCGAGAACCTGCTCGACGACTTGCCCGCGGAGATGCCGGTCTGGCTGTCCGGTGAACGGAACGACGGGGTCTTCGGAGAAAAGCCCAGAATCGAATCGCTGCTGCAGGTGATGGAGGTTCACGAGCCCCGTGAATGGCCGCAGGAAGTGATTCCGCTGGACTTGGCCGCCTTGATCTATACATCGGGCAGTACCGGAACGCCAAAGGGCGTCATGCAGACTCACCAGTCGATGGTTTTTTCAACAGGCAGCCTGATTGAATACCTTCGTCTCGACGAGGATGACCGGATCCTGCTGGCCCTGCCCATGGCCTTCGACTACGGGTTGTATCAACTGTTCATGAGCACGGCACTCGGTGCCACGCTGGTGATAGAACGTTCCTTCACCTATATGGGACGCGTAATCCAGCGGATGCGGAATGAAGCGGTCACCGTATTGCCGGGGGTTCCCACGGTTTTCTCCATGCTGCTGTCATCTCACCGCAGGAAGCCATTGCGATTCGAGCAGGTCCGCACTGTGACCAATACTGCCGCCGCCCTGCCGCCGGAATACATTACCGAACTGATGGAGATCTTCCCGAACGCGCGTATCTTCAAGATGTACGGGCTGACCGAGTGCAAGCGCGTTTCCTATCTGGAACCGGAAAAACTGTTGCTCAAGCCGGGATCGGTGGGGGGTGCAATTCCGGGTACCGAGGTTTTCCTGCGTGGTCCGCGTGGTGAGCCGGTTGCACCCGGTGAGGCGGGGATCCTCCATGTACGGGGCCCCCACATCATGAAAGGCTACTGGAAGCAGCCGGAAAGAACCCGTCGGATGCTGATCGAGGGCGAGCAAGCCGGTGAATTCGTATTGTGCACGCATGACTGGTTCCGCATGGATGAGGAAGGCGATCTGTATTTCATCGGGCGCAGTGATGACATCATCAAGACGCGCGGCGAGAAGGTCAGTCCACTGGAGATCGAAAACCAGCTGCATGCCTGCCCGGGTATTCGTGAGGTGGCCATTTTCGGAGTGCCCGACCCGGTTCTCGGAGAAGCGGTTTGCCTCTATGCATCGATCGAGGAAGGAAGTTCGCTGACCCGGGCCGAGATCAAGCGCTACTGCGTGGAGAACCTGGAAAATTTCATGGTCCCGAAATACCTGGAATTGCTGGACGACTTGCCCAAGTCGGCCAATGGAAAGATTGACAAGAAGCAGCTGCGGGAGATGCACAATGACTGAATCCGAAATCTTTCGAAGTTGCCTGGAGCGGCTGCAGAAACGCCTCGAACTGCTTGATGACAAGCCCGAGGAAACTCATGAATCCACTCTACGGGCCTTGTGGATGTATGTCTGCGATCAGCCGCTTTCCGCCCAGGCGGCAGCCGATTGCGTACTGCCCGAGTTGACTCCGCAACAACAGGATCGACTCGAGCAGGTGCTGGCCGAACGACTGGACGGGAAACCCTTGCCGCACATCACCGGGCGACAGCAGTTCATGGGCCTGGAGTTGCTGGCTTCGCCCGAGGCTTTGGTGCCACGCAAGGAGACCGAGTTGCTGGCGAAAGAAGCCGGACGGGTTCTCGATCAACTTTGTCAGCAGCAGGGTGAAGCCCTGGTGGTGGATGTCTGCACGGGTGCCGGAAATCTGCCGGTGGCCCTGGCAAAACAGAGAGAGACTGCCCGGGTCCATGCTTCGGATCTAAGCCCCGAAGCAGTGGCATTGGCGCAAAGGAATGTCGACTTGCACGATTTACAAGAGCGGATAAGCCTCCATGAGGGGGATCTGCTGGCACCCTTTGATCACGAAGGCTTTCACGGACGCGTGGATCTCATCACTTGCAATCCTCCCTATATCTCATCTGCCAAGGTCGAGCAGATGCCCAGGGAAATTGCTGCCCACGAACCGAAAATGGCTTTCGATGGTGGTGCCTTTGGCGTCAGTATCCTGGAACGCCTGATCCGTCAATCGCCCGGTTTGCTGAAGCAGGGCGGGTATCTGCTGTTCGAGATTGGCCTGGGGCAGGGTGAGCGCTATGTTCGCCGCATGCAGAAGAAATCCGAATTCCGTGAGGTACGGGCGATCGAGGATGAGCATGGTGATGTGAGAGTCATCCAGGCTCGCCTGTAGCCCACCCGTTTATTCGCGAAGTCCGTACTCACATCCAATGGAGAACCTTTTGATATGAGCATCCTCGAAGACAAGATCAATAACCTTGACCATGAAGCCGAAGTCAAGCGCATTGCCGACTTCATGAAAGGCTATCTGCGAGACAAGGCCCGCCGGCGCGGTTTGATTGTTGCGGTTTCGGGTGGCGTAGACAGTTCGGTTTGCGCCGCCCTGGCTGTGCGGGCCGTCGGTCGCAAGCGTGTCTTGGCACTGCGGCTGCCGGAAATGGACTCTTCCGAGACCACCGGGGATCTGTCACAAAAGCTGGTTGACCATCTCGGGCTCGAGTGCATCACGACCCCGATCACCGATATCCTCTCTGCCATCGGTTGCTACCAGTGGCGTGACGAGGCGATCCGCGAGCTGTTCCCCGAATACGGCGACGGCTGGAAGAACAAGATCGTCATCGACGGGGGTCTGGAAGGGCAGTACAACCACTTCAAGCTCGTGGTCGAGGACCCGCAGGGCCGGCAACACAGCAAGCGCATGGAGTATCGCCAGTACCTGCAGATCGTTGCCGCCACCAACCACAAGCAACGCATCCGCAAGACGCTGGAATACTTCCATGCCGACCGGCTCAACTATGCCGTGCTCGGAACTCCCAACCTGCTCGAGTATGACCAGGGCTTTTTCGTCAAGAACGGCGACGGTTCCGCCGACATCAAGCCCATTGCCCATCTCTACAAGAGCCAGGTCTATGGCATGGCCCGACACCTGGGCTTGCCCGAGGAGATCTGCAACGCGGTGCCGACAACGGATACCTACTCGCTGGCCCAGGGGCAGGATGAGTTCTATTTCGCGCTGCCCTACCAGCAGATGGATGTTGCCCTGTGGGCCTATCGGCACGGCTTGCCGGCGAGTGAACTTTCTGCTGAACTGGGAATCTCCGAACAGAGAGCGGAACTGGTGTACAAGGATATCGAGGCCAAGCGGCGCATGACCGAGTACCTGGTCATGAACCCGGCTTCGCTGGAGCCGGTTCAATAACAGAGGCTTTCCATGCAATTGCGGATCAACGGCAAGACCGAGCAGATCGAGGATATCGACAACGATACGCCGTTACTGTGGGTGCTGCGCGAACGACTGGGTTTGCTCGGTACCAAGTACGGATGCGGCATCGGCCAGTGCGGTGCCTGCACGGTCCTCATCGACGGCGAGCCGATATCGTCCTGTCTGGTTCGCGTTGCCGATCTGGCCGGTCGACAGATCGAGACCATCGAAGGCCTCTCGAACGGGCAGGATCTGCATCCGGTGCAGCAGGCTTGGATCGATGAACAAGTGCCCCAGTGCGGTTACTGCCAGTCGGGGCAGATCATGACCACGGTGGCGCTGTTGCGTCGCAAACCCCGTCCGAGCCAGAAGGAGGTCGAGCAAGCCCTGTCGCGGGTATTGTGCCGCTGCGGCTCCTACCCGCGGATCCTGTCGGCCATTCGCAAGCTGTCGCAGGAGGGCTGAGCCATGGAACAGGGCAGGTCTTTCTCTCCGGATCGCCGCCGGTTTCTCAAGGCTTCGGCCGCCGTGGCCGGAGGCTCGCTGCTGATCGGCATCAACTGGAACCTGCAAGCCGACTCGGATACTGGCGATATCGATTTCCAGCCCAATGCCTGGGTGGCGCTGCACGTGGATGGTCGGGTTGAGATCACGGTAGCGGAATCGGAGATGGGGCAGGGTCCCTATACCCTGATGCCGATGCTGGTGGCGGAGGAACTGGAAGTCCCCTGGGAACGGGTGCGCGTGTTGCGCGCCGGGGTCGATCCCGTCTACGGCTTCCAGTTGACCGGGGGTAGCACCAGCATTCGCAAGGGCTGGGTGATGCTGCGCGAGGCCGGTGCCATTGCCCGGCAGATTCTGCTGCAGGCAGCCGCCCGGCAATGGGGGATCGAGCCATCCCGCTGCCGGGCCGAGAATGGCCGCGTGTTCGATGATGGCGGACGCAGTATTTCCTACGAACAACTATTACCGGTTGCGACCGGTATGCCCCTGCCGGACAAGGCCTGGCTCAAGCCGCCAAGTCAATTCCGTGTCATCGGTCAGCCCCTGCCGCGCAAGGATGTGCCGGACAAGGTCACCGGACAGGCCCGCTACGGCATCGATGTCCGCTTGCCGGGGCAGTTGCAGGCTACCGTGGTGCATTGCCCTGTATTTGGAGGGCGCCTTAAATCCTACAATGATCGCAAGGCCCGTAAGTCGCCGGCGCTGGTCGATGTTTTCGAGATCGAAGAAGGACTGGCCATCGTCGCCAGGGATAGCTGGAGCGCCTTTCAGGCGGCGAAGAGCATCGATATCGAATGGGAGGAGGGCGATGGCGCTTCCTTTGACTCCGATGAGTGGGCCGAGCGATTGCGAGACTATGAAAAACGCGAAGCCTCACGGGTTTTCACCGCCGGTGAACCGCAGCCATCCGGCGAGTTGATCCGGGCGGAATACCTGCAGCCCTTTCAGGCCCATATGACGATGGAGCCGATGAATTGCACCGTGCATTTCGACGAGGACCGGCTGCGCATCTGGGCGCCGACCCAGTCCCCCAGCCTGGCCTATGGCACTGCCAAGCGCCTGAGCCAGAATGCCATCGAGCGGGGCTGGCACAAACTGATGAACCGGGTATTCGGCGGCTATGACGATTCCATCGAGGTCAATACCACCCTGCTGGGAGGCGGGTTCGGGCGCCGTCTGCAACAGGATTTCGTTGCCGAGGCGGTGCAGATCGCTTCGCGTTTCGATGTCCCGGTGCAGCTGCTGTGGACTCGCGAGGAGGACGTCCAGCACGACTTCTATCACCCGATGACCTTTCATCGCCTGGCGGCACGCCTTGACGACAAGGGACGACCTCAGCTCTGGCTTCACGACATTGCCGGTGGCGGCATCTCAGACGGAGGCGCGCGCCATGCCTATGGGATCGAGCATCAGCGTATCCGCAGCTACAATTTCCCCCAACCCGTGCCCAAGGGGCCCTGGCGTTCGGTCAGCCCGCATTTCAATGTGTTCGCGGTGGAACATTTCATCGACGAACTGGCCCGGAAGGCGAATCGGGATCCCCTCGAATACCGCCTTGACCTGCTGCCGGCCGGACGGCTGCGCCACTGCCTGGAGCGAGTGGCGGAGCTGGTGCAGCAGGATGGCCTGGCGGATGACGTCTCGGTGGGCTATGCCGTGGCCTCGACCTTCGACAGCCATGTTGCCGAGGCCGTGGTTCTGCAACCGGCCGAAAAAAATGCTAGCTACCGCGTGGCTCGCGTCTATTGCGTCATCGATTGCGGGATCGCCATCAATCCCGACATCGTGCGTCAGCAGATGGAAAGCTCGATTATCTTCGGGTTGACCGCGGCAACTCTGACCCGGATTACCTTCCGGAAGGGGCGGGTGCAACAGAGCAATTTCCACGATGTACCGACCCTGCGCATGCACCAGTTGCCCGAAATCCGTGTCGAAATCATGGAAAACGAGGAAAAGCCCGGCGGACTCGGCGAGCCGGGCGTCCCTCCGCTGGCGCCGGCCCTGGCCAATGCTTGGCTTGCCGCGACGGGAGAACCTGTACGCGAACTGCCTCTGCAACTGGCCTGAACCTGTACAGCCCGTCGGAGCTGTACCATAATACCGCCCCCTTTCGATCCGACAACGAGACATGTCCTCTCCCGCCTGGGGCCGCACCGAGAAACCGCACGGCGATCGCACCGACTGGCAGAATATCCGGCGCATGCTTCCCTTCATCTGGAGCTATCGCGGCCGGGTATTGCTGGCGCTGCTGTTCCTGGTGTTGTCGAAACTGGCCATGGTCGGCGTTCCGATCGTGCTCAAGTTCATCATCGACGCTCTCGATACACCCCCCAACCAGACCGCCTCGCTGCCGGTCGCCCTGTTGCTGGCCTACGGTCTGTTGCGCTTCGTCAACTCGGGCTTCAACGAGTTGCGTGATGTGATCTTCGCCCGCGTGCGCTACCACGCAATGCGCGAGCTTTCGGTCACCACGCTGCGCCATCTGCACCGGCTGTCGCTGCGCTTTCATCTCGAGCGCAATACCGGGGCCATCTCTCGGGACATGGAGCGGGGCGCCCAGAGCTTCAGTTCGATCCTCAATTACCTGGTATTCAACATCGTGCCGACGGCAGCGGAGGTGCTGCTGGTGGCCGGCATCCTGCTGTCGCAATACCCGCCGCGCTTTGCCGTCGCCATCTTTGTCACTGTGATGGCCTATGTGGCCTTCACCTTCTTCCTGACCGAATGGCGCATGCATTACCGGCACCGCATGAATGCGCTGGATTCCAGCGCCAACGGCAAGGCGATGGACAGCCTGATGAACTACGAGACGGTCAAGTATTTCAACAACGAAACCCACGAGATCCGACGATACGAACAGACCATGAGCGAATGGGAAGATGCGGCGGTGCGCAGCCAGAGTACCATGTCGCTACTCAACTTCGGTCAGGGTGCGATCATTGCTGTTGGCGTTACTGTGGTCATGTTCTATGCGGCCGAAAGCGTGATCGAAAAACAGATCACGCTCGGCGACCTGGTCATGATCAATGCGATGATGCTGCAGCTGTTCATACCGCTGAATTTCCTTGGTGTGATCTATCGTTCGCTGAAATATGCACTGGCGGATATGGACATGGTACTGAAACTGCTGCAGAAGCCGGTGGAGATCGAGGACGCGCCGGACGCCCGCGAACTGTTTATCAACGAACCCACGGTCGAATTCGACCATGTGCGTTTCTCCTACAACCCGGACCGGCCGATCCTGAACGATGTGAGTTTCTTCGTGCCGGCGGGTCGGAAGTTCGCCGTGGTGGGGCCCTCCGGTGCCGGAAAGTCCACGCTGGCGCGCCTGATCTACCGCTTCTACGATGTGGACAGCGGTGATATCCGCATCAGCGGGCAGTCGATTCGCAGTGTCACGCAGAGCAGCCTGCGCCGGCAGATCGGAATCGTGCCGCAGGATACGGTGCTGTTCAACGATACCATCTACTACAACATCCAGTACGCCCGTCCGGAGGCAAGCCGGGACGAGGTGATCGAGGCGGCGAAACTGGCCGACATCCACGATTTCATCGAGCAGTTGCCCGCCGGCTACGAGACCGTGGTCGGCGAGCGCGGGCTGAAGCTCTCCGGTGGCGAGAAGCAGCGCGTGGCCATTGCACGGGTGCTGTTGAAGAATCCGCCGATCCTGATCTTCGACGAGGCTACCTCCAGCCTCGACAGCCGCTCGGAACGCAATATCCTCGAGGCGCTCAACCGCATTGCCCGGCGCAAGACCACGCTGGTGATTGCCCATCGCCTTTCCACCATCGTCGATGCCGACCGCATCCTGGTATTGGAGAAGGGGGAGATCCGCGAACAGGGCAGCCACGAGGAACTGCTGGAACACGGCGGGCTGTATGCCAGCATGTGGGCGATTCAGCAGAAAAAGCTGCAAGAGGAAGAACTCGATGCCCCCGAGGAGGCTGTCGAATAAAGGCGGGGGTAACCCGTATAATGGTGGGATCAATCTCTACGGGAGACTACAGATGAGTGCCTTCGAATTCGATGCCGAATTATCCAGTTGCGGAGCCAGCGAACCCTTTGCCCTGCGCGTCATCGGCGACGACATGCTGCCGGAATTCCAGGATGGACACATCATCGTAATCGACCCGGGCGGGATGGTCCGGGATGGCTGCTTCGTGGTCGCCGACACCGACAGCGGCTATATCTTCCGCCAGCTGTTCATCGAGGACGGTCGTTACATCCTGCGCGCCATGCAGCCGGGTCACGAAGAGATCGAGCTCGGCAACGGGCTCAAGGATATCGTCGGCGTGGTCAGCCAGCGCGCCGGGAGACGCCGCAGCGAGCACAAGCGCTACGATGTGTAAGGCCTAGCCCGCATATCTCACCACTGTTCGTAGCGAGACAGATCAAGGTACGTGCCATTGGGCCGTCGCAGTAGAAAGGTGGTGAGATATGCGGGCTACTGCGGTCCCTTCTGGTCCTCGCGTACCTTGTTGGCGAGGAAGACCTCTGCCTCGTCGGGATCCACGGTCTGCCCGTCCTTGTCCACCAGCGGCTGGTCGTAGTCGTTCCAGCCACGAATACCGGTTTTCAGAGAATAGACCTTCTGGTAGCCGAGGATGTGCATGGTGCAGGCAGCCAGCACGCTGCGGTTGCCGGAGCGGCAGACCACCACGATTTCACGCTCCCGGGCCTGTACCAGTTCCGGGATGGTTTCGTCGTAATTCCATTCACAGCACTGCTCGAGGACGCCGCGCGGAGCAAAGATGGAGCCGTCGATATGCATGGCATTCCATTCGTGTTCCTCTCGGACATCCACCACCATGGGAGGGCTGTCCGAGGCGAGTTTTTCTTCCAGATCCCAGGGGAACAGTTCCTCGATGCAAGTCAGGGCTTCTTCGATAAGTTGATTGAAGGTTTTCATGTAGGCTACAGGTGGTTTCGCAAGAGGCGCATTCTACCGCTTCGGAAGACGGCGAAAAACAACAAAAAAGCCCGGCGAACCGGGCTTTCTCGGACAAGGGCGTGTGAGGTTCAGCCCCCGTTGTTGCCAGTGGGCTGTTGAGGCGCCTGGCCACGCTGTTGCTGCATCATGCCGGGACCCTGATGTTGTCCCGGAGCTGCTGGTCGGCCGCCCTGCGGCCCCATCATGCCACCGCGGGGTCCCATCATCGGCCGCCCTTGCGGGTTGCCCTGCGGGCCACGCATCATCGGTCCCGGCGCACCGGGAGGTGGTGCCATGCGGTTACCCTGGGGAGGAGGTGGCGGTGGTGCATAGTAACCCGGGTTGCCGTAGTAGGGCGGGTAGGGTGCGTAGCCATTGCCGAAGCGGGGGCCGTTGCGTGAACCCCAGCCGAAACGGCTGCCGCGGTTCTTGTTGCCGAAATTGAAATCGGGCATGTCGAAGCTGTCGCCCCAGTTCCAGTGCTTGCCGCCCCAGGAGGGTCCGCCACCCCAGCGAGGTCCGCTGCCCCAGCCGTTGCCCCAACGGGAGCCGTTGTTGCCCCAGGGCCCACCGCCCCAGCCGTAGTAACGATCGTTGTTGTTGTTCCAGTCGGGGAACCAGCCGGCCTGGGCGACGCCCGTCAGTGCCAGGGCTGTGGCCAGGGTCATGCCTGTCAGTAGTTTCTTCATCTCGATTACTCCTTCCTCAATGCCCGTCGCGCGGGCTGTCGTGGTTTTTGAACCCTCATGATAGTCAAACCGACTGCCCAAGGATAGGGGTTAATATCACCGGGTTACGAATCGTCAACTGTTCTTGCTGGATTCCTTGAGTCCGTGTTCCACGGCCAGCACCGCTGCCTCGACGCGGGAATGTACATCGAGCTTGCGCAGGATGGCCTTGACGTGAAGCTTGACGGTACCGTCGGAGATGCCGAGATTGCGCGCGATGACCTTGTTGCTCTGTCCTTCGGCAAGGAGCCCGAGGATCTCGGTTTCGCGCGGTGTCAGATCCTCGAAGGGGGATTCCTCGCTGCTGTCGCTGGGCACGTTGCCCTGCACCACCTTGGCCAGGATCGGCGCCAGGGCCGGAGCGACCACGGTCTTGCCGGCGACGATGTCACGCAAGGCCACCACCAGGGAGTCGGGTTCCATGTCCTTAAGCAGATAGCCCTTGGCGCCGTTGCGCAGGGCTTCCACCAGATCCCTCTCCTCGGTGCTGGTGGTCAGCATGGCGATCGGCATCTCGAGATCGGTTTCCTTGAGCCGGGCCAGTACGCCGAGGCCGTTCAGGTCGGGCATGCGCATGTCGAGCAGGATGATGTCCGGCTTCAGCTCCTGGGCGAGGCGGATGCCCTGCTCGCCATCGCCGACCGAGGCCACGACCTCGATGTCGCGGCGGGTCAGAAGGCCCTCGAGGCCTTCGCGGAACAGGGTATGGTCGTCGATGACGATGACACGGAGGTTCATGGGCGCAGGGAGTGATCGACTCAGGTCAGGTTGAAACTGGTTTCGATTTTAACAGAAGGCTCGTTGTTGCGTGCCTGTTCCAGATCGAATTCGAGAATGATGCGCGTACCCTCGCCGGGATCGCTTTCGAGGGTGAAGTCGGCCTTGAGGCGGGAGGCGCGCTCGCGCATGCTGTTGAGGCCGATCTGCTCGCCCGGACGGGCTTCCTCTGCGGACTGGCGCAGGCCGATGCCGTCGTCCTCGATCAGGATCTGCAGGCGCTTTCCGTCGCTGCGCTTGCGAATCATGATACGCGCCACGTTGGCCTCGGAATGCTTGCGGATGTTGTTCAGGGCCTCGGTGATGATGCGGATCACCTCGAGATGATACTTGTCCGACAGGTTGAGCGGCTGGTCGATGGTGTGCTGGAAGAAGATGTGAATGTCCGACTCGGTGCGGAAACGCTTGACGATCTCCTGTACCGCCGGGATCAGCGCCTGCTTGCGGATCGGGGCCTGGAAATGGGCGATCAGGCTGCGCAGCTCGGTATTGGCTTCGTCGACGGTGTTCTC
>WGBK01000010.1 GCA_015494335.1 Gammaproteobacteria bacterium
AGCGTCAGATGTGTATAAGAGACAGGAAGCAGGGATTCCCTCGACACATTGGTTTGTTTGATAGAGATCGCATTTCCTCTGGCTTACCAACGGGGTATGATGATTCCTAAACCAGTGGCACGACAGGGAGAGTGACATGTATCTGATCACCAATCGGGAAATCATCAAGGGGGCCAAGGGGCTGAAGCGCTTTGGCAAGAAGCCGAATTCGGAGGGGCCGAACGAGCTGCGCCTGATGCGGGTGGAACGAAGTTCGCGTTCCTGGAAGGTGACCGAGGTGGCGGACCGGCTTTCGACGGCGGCGGTGCGCAAGCTGAAGCAGGAGTTCGACCTGGATATCGACGAGACGCAACCCTGGTTCGGCAGCCTGCAGGTGGCCTGCGAGCTGTTTGAACAGGCGCGGGACAGCGGCAAGTCGATCCTCTTCTTCGTGCACGGTTACAACAACGATGTGGAAGATGTACTGACCGCGGCGCGCGAGATCGAGTCTCTCTACGATGTGATCGTGGTGCCCTTCACCTGGCCGGCCAATGGTGGTGGCAAGCTGTCCGGTGCCGCGGCCTATCTCAGCGACAAGGCCGACGCCCGGGCCTCGGCCACGGCATTGAACCGGGCCGTGGGCAAGATCCGGTTCTATCATTCCCTGCTCACCGAGAAGCGCAAGGGCGAGCTGCGGCGACGCGCGGACCGCAAGTTTCCCGACAATCGCCAGGCCGCCGATGCCTGGTTCTCGCGCCTGCTGGAGAAGGAGTGTCCGATCCGGCTCAGCCTGCTGTGCCACAGTATGGGCAACTACCTGTTCAAGTACACGCTGAAGACCAGCGACAATGTCACCTCGAAACTGGTGTTCGACAATATCTGCCTGGTGGCGGCCGATGCCAACAACGAGCGGCACCGCGAATGGGTGGGGCAGCTGGATACGCGGAAGCGGGTCTACGTGGTAATCAACGAGAACGACTTTGCCCTGCGTGCCTCGAGACGCAAGCCCGGCGACGAACAGAAGGCGCGACTGGGTCATTACCTGCGGCAGCTGAACAGCCCCAATGCCAGCTACATCGATGTCACGCCGGCGGCGGGCGTCGGTAACGAGCACAGCTATTTCAGGGGCGATGCGGTCGAATCCAACGAGGCCCTGAAGGGGTTGTTCCAGGGTCTGTTCACCGGCGAGGCGATGGAAGACGGTCTGGTCTATCACGCCGATCGCAACTTCTACCGGTTGCCGTGAGCCGAAGGCCCCGCCCGGGCGTGTCGCGCGATGAACGCCTGTCCGACGAGGGACTGCGCCGCCTGCAACGGCAGTTGCAATCGACCATGGGGCTGCGTGACCCGATCCTGCTCCAGTGGGTGCGCCGATACGGCCAGGCTGCCATCCGCCTGATCGAGGAAAACGGCCGCATGACCGACGAGTTGCGTTCGGCCATCGAGGCGCTTCAGGAGGAAGGCTCGTTGCCGTGATGGCGCTTGGGGGTATCGAGGTAGTAGCCCTGGGCGTGGGTGAAGCCGGCATCGATGACCCGCTCGAAGATTTCCTTGGTTTCGATACCCTCGGCCACCAGTTCGTAGCCCAGCCCCGACAGCATCCGCGCCAGTTCCTGCACCAGCTGGTGGATGCGCTCGTCTTCCATGCCCTGAATCAGCGCAATGTCGAACTTGATGGTATCCACCGGCATCCGCGTCAGGTAGAGCAGGGAGGAATAACCGCTGCCGAAATCGTCGAGCGCGACCATGAAACCCTGCTCCCTAAGCGTCTCCAGGTGTCTCGAAGCGGTGCCGAGATGGGTGATCAGCGAGGTCTCGGTGACTTCCAGGGTGATGCGGTACTCGTCGAGGAAGGGGCGCAGCGGGGCCAGCCAGTCGATCAGTGCGGACTGCACCAGGGTCTCCGCCGAGAGATTGATCGAGACACCGTTGATACCCTGGAACTTGCGGTCGGCGAGGTCCCGGGCCAGCTCGCGGATGACGCTGCGGTCCAGCTCGGTTTCCAGTTGCCGTGAATGGACCACCGGGAAGATGTGCGATGGCGGGATGTAGCCACTCTCGTTGCGGATGCGCAGCAGCGACTCGTAGTAGTCGATATCCAGGGTTTGGGTGTTGACGATGGACTGGTAGAACAGCACCACGCCCTCGCCGGAGGTCACCGCCTGGTACACCGCCTCGTTGATCCAGGACGAGAAGATGGATTGGCTGCCGTTGGCCATGCTGTCGTCGAACAGTACCGGGCCGTGGTTGCCGGGTTTCTTGGCCTGGTACACGGCCACATCGGCCTGCCATTGCAGCTTGTCCAGGCGCTGATGGTCCTCGGCCGGACAGTAGGCGATGCCACAGCTCACACGCACAGTCTCGCGCAAGCCCAGGGCGCTGAAATCACAGCTCTCGATGGCTTCCAGACAGCGCCGGGTCAGGGTCAGCATCTCCTCCGAGCTGGAGCCGATGAGGATGCTGGCGAATTCGTCACCGCCGATGCGATACAGCTGTTCGCCCTGGCGCAGCGTGGACTGGATGCCGTGGCTGATCGCCTTCAGCACCTCGTCGCCGGTCTGATGGCCGTAGGTGTCGTTGATGGCCTTGAAACGATTCACATCGAACAGCACCAGTCCGATTTCGATGCGCCGCCGACGCAGCAGTTGCCGCGCATCGTTCCAGTCGCGGTCGAAGGCGCGCCGGTTGAGCATGCCGGTCAGCGCATCGTGGTGGGCCAGCTTCCACAATGCGCGATTCTTGCGGTCCAGATCCTGCTGCGCCTTGCGCAGGTCGGCGTCGTAGGCCACCAGCGAGCTGCGCACCTTTTCCAGTTCCGCGATCGGCAGCCTCGACATCGAAGGTTCGGGCTCGAAGGCCTCCTTGCGATGCAGGCGGTCGATGTGGCGGGATATGTCCTTCAGGGGCTGTCCCAGTACCTTGACCATCAGGAAGTAGAACAGCAGGGACAGAATGCCGATGATCGCCGAGAGCTGCCATACCGAGCGCTTGACGATCTCGAGCAGTTCCTCGGCACCGGGGTTGGGCTTGCGATGGTACTGCATGCGATCTGCAACGGCATTGATGGGGATATGTTCGTCGTTGCGGGCCACAAGCTGCAGGCTGTCCTTGTCGAGGTTGCGGAAGTCGAATCGCTGCTGCAGGGCCGGAATCAGCGCCAGGCGGATGCCCAGCCAGCCCTGGACCGGTTGACCCGGCTCGCGACGGAAGGGAACGTAGTCGTAGAGCCAGGCCGTGCCCTGTTCGACATGGACCTCGGGGCGGGCATGTTGCATGTCGATTTGCGGGGGGAAGGGACTGTTGGCAAAGTGCCCGAGCACCTTGCCGGAGGCGTCGTACACCTCGGCCTGGTCGATGCTGCTCGGCAGCTGTCCGGACTGCATCAGCCGGTGCTGGCGCCAGTAGCTGTAGTAGAGCGGCTGATCGAGTTGCTGGAACAGCTCGTCCCAGCCCGATAGGCGGGACTGCAGCCGATCCAGGTGATCTACCAGCGACGCGATGGCGTCTTCCAGTTCTTCCCGGGCGGCCTGTTCGCGGTGCTGTTCCAGGCTTTGCCCGGCATTCTCGATGCTGCGGAAGCCGAGCCATGCGGTTCCGACGAACATGACCGTGATCAACAGCAGGAAGCCCAGGGTGTAGTGGTTGATGGAGAGAGGGCGGAAAGCCATGGCGTTCAGGGCGCTTCGATGATCTCGCCGATGACATCCAGCAGGTCGAATTCATGGGACTGGTCGAAGAAGTGGTTGGCTCCCTCTATGATGTGCACGCGGGCACTGTGGTTCTTCAACTGGTCGATCCATTTCTTGCCGATGCGGAAATCCTTGTCGCCCAGCACGACATCCGTCGGCACCGGCGAATCGGCGAGGACCTGTTGCACCCGGCCTGCGGTGTAGCGCAGGTAACTCAGGTAATCGCCGGGACGGGTCGGATACGGATCGCAGAAGGAAAGGGCCAGCGACACCGGTTCGTCCTTGTCCTGTTGCAGCAGCTGGCGCGCCCTCTGCTCCAGTTCGGCAGTTTCGTAGGCGGCCGGCCGTCCGGGGCCGTAATAGGTGAGGCTGATCAGCACGGCCTGGTCGACGGCCTTCGACAGCCGATGGCGATACTGGTCGAGGTAGGCAATGACGCTGACGCTGCCGGCACTATGGCCGATCAGACGGATGCTGTCGAAGCCCCGGTCAACGGCCCAGTCGACCCAGCGTGCGATTTCCTCCACTTCCTGATCGATGGAATGCAGGTGCAGGGATTCGCAGGGCAGGCTGTTGCGGCGGTCCGATATGCCCAGGGTCAGGGTCGGGGACAGAGTCGGATAGCCTTCCTCGTTGAGGGATTCGGTCAGTCGGCGGCTGGTCGGGAAGTCCCGCGTCTGCAGAAAGGCGTGGACGAACAGCAGCAACGGCTTGCCATCATCACCCGGCCGAAAGTCCGCGCTGGCGAGCAGCTGGCCGGGCATTCCCTGCTGTACGACCTCGGCGGAAACCGGTTGTGCAAGCAGGCACAACAGCGTCAGCAGGAGGAATGGAAGGCTTCTCTCCTTGATCATGTCAGGATTGTAGCGCAGAAATCGCCCTTCTGTTGCCGAGGGCGGACGGAACGGGTATGGCCGGTGTCTTCGGGCCGATTGACCTGTGTTGTGGCGGCCTTGTCACTGGGGTGACAGAATGGCAGCGGAACCTGATTACCATGGATGACTCTGAATCATTCCAGTTCTTGAAGCTTTGCATTGCCGACTACCCGGAGATCAACATGACCCAGACCCTGAAGGAAAAGCCCCGCCTCGACCTGTTGGTCGGCGTATTCGACAGTGAAAAACAGGCGGAAGCCCTGGTCGAAAGCCTGATCGGCGAGGAATTCCCGCCGGACCGCTTGTCGGTATTGCAC
>WGBK01000011.1 GCA_015494335.1 Gammaproteobacteria bacterium
GAAAAGGACAGCTACCGGCTGCATCATGCCGGTTCGAGCCAGACCCTGCTGACCTCGAAATACCGCCGCGCGCTGATCCAGGAGAGGGCCGAGCAAAAAGAGCCTGACCTCGACGAGGAATACGCCCGGCTCGACCACGACCTGCTGGACCTGGTGCTGATCGAGGGCTTCCGCCATGTGGCCAGCCTGCCGCGCATCGAGCTGAACCGCCCTTCCCTCGGTCGCCCGTTCCTGTTTCCCGGCGAGGACAATATCATCGCCCTGGCTACCGACGAACCCGTGGACACCGACCTGCCGATCCTCGACATCAATCGCCCCGAGGAGATCGCCGAATTCATTATCGAATGGTTGCAACAGGAAAACCATCTGTCCACGAAGGCATAATCAGAACTCAAGGGTCAGCTGGCTTTGATCTCGAGCTCCGCGATCAGTCCTCCCCCTTCTCTTGAGCGCAATTTCACGCTCCAGTTATTCTCGTCAGCGAGATTCCGAACAATAGCCAGCCCGAGACCGCTACCGCCTGTCTTGCTGCCTCGTGATTTTTCCATGCGGTAAAATGGACGAAATACCGCCTCTCTCTGATGTTCGGGAATCCCGGGGCCACGATCCATTACCCGGATCAAAATACGATCTTCCTTTTGCTGACACTCGATATCAACCGGATCGCCTCCCCCATAACGCAAGGCATTGATCAGCAGGTTGTTCAATATGCGGTGAAAGGCGAGAGCATTGATATTCAGAACCAGATTACTCTTGCACTTCAGTCGTATTTCATACCCCCTGTCGTTAACAGATGCTATTACCTCTTCGATTTCATTTTTCAGATCCGAATCCCGTGAACTGTTTTCTTGCAGAAGCATGCCCAAACTGAGTGATTCCCCAATAAGGGAATTTATCTTTTTCAGGTCCTCACGAATGCTCCTCATCAGAACAGGATTCCCGCCATCATCAGGAAGCATTTCCAGAGCAAGCGTGATTTGTGTCAAAGGAGTTCTCAGGTCATGTGCAATACCCGCCAGCAAAGTAGTCCGGTTGGACAGGAGATCCTTGACCTGGATACTCATCCTGTTGAACTCTCGAGTAAGAACAGCAAGCTCTCTTGGGCCATCCTCCTGAATTGGGGCTGGCCAGAGCCCCTTTCCTACCTCCTGAGCCGCCTTGTACAATTTTTCTATCGGTACAGTGATGCGCCGCGTCAGGAAAGCGGCAGTAATAAAAGTCAACAGGGCACCCACGCTTAGCAACAGGAAAAAGGCAACCGGTGGATTTACTCCAATTCGAGGTCTTGAAAATCCCACACGCACATCTTTTCCTTCAACAGGCACATCAACCCAGAACCATTGCTCATTATCGTCATTCAAGCTTTGTTTTAACGAAATCTCGAAGCCAATCTCCTTGCTTAATGAGCTTTTCAGAAAATAAAGATATGGCAGCCAGGTTGTTGAATCAGGCAAGGGATCATTATTATCCGTAACCAGCAATTTGTGCTTTTCCAGCATGACCCGGGTAAAGGATTCTCGGCTTTTGGCATCCAACTCGTACCAGGTTTCTGCAGCATGAACAATTACACTGGAAAGATCTTCGGCCGCACGTTGGCCTAAAGGAACAATCATGTAATGAGCAAGCGTGGAAAGGGTAATCAACTGAAAGCTGACTGCAACTACTCCGATCGTGGAAAGCACCTTCCAGAAGCAGCTTTGATTCCTTATGCGCTGTTTAAGTGCGGATAACATGGCAGGGATTTTTTCTAGTTTTCCCCTTTCACAAAGATATAACCTATGCCACGAACGGTTCTCAAGTAAGTGGGATTGGAAGGGTCATCTCCCAACTTTCTTCTCAACCTTCCGACGCAAACATCGATACTTCGATCAAATGGCGATGGATTGGCATACCCTTTCGTTTTATCCATCAAGGCATCCCGCGACATGACTCGACCCGAATTTTCCAGAAAAACTCGTAACAAGCTAAATTCTCCAGATGTCAAAGGTATATTTTCGCCATTTCTGGTCAACTGATAAGTATCCACTGACAAAACAAACGGCCCAAACGAATACGCATAATCTCGCTTTTCACTGTCTTTTTTGTCTGATCGATGACGGCGCAGTACAGATCGCACCCTTGCCAGCAATTCCCTGGGGTTGAATGGCTTGGCCAGGTAGTCATCTGCCCCCATTTCAAGGCCGACTATACGGTCCAGTTCTTCGCCGCGAGCTGACAAAATGATTATGGATACATCTTTCTGCAACCTGAGCCGCCTGGCTATGGACAGCCCGTCTTCCCCGGGCAACATCAAATCAAGAATAATCAAGTCCACATCATTCTCGCCAAGATATTCATCCATGGCTACGCCATCACCCACAACATCAACCAGATATCCTTGTTGTGACAGGTAGGATTGAACCAGAACACACAGCTTTGGCTCATCATCCACAACCAGCAGTCTCGGCGACCCAACACTCATATTCTTTCTTTTACACCCACTCTGTTACACAGCGTTAATAATCCTGTTACAAATTCTTACACTCCGGACATCCTTCAGATATTTTCTCCCGGCAGAATAACAAAAGGTTATCGTATTGCACGCAAGTGAACAACTGCTTCCGTTAACCAAATAAATTATTTTCCTACCAACCAGGCGAAATCTTCAAAACCATGAACATTAAACCAATTGAACTAAATCCTTCCATTGCATTCAGACGGATTATCGTCGCTTCATGCATGGCCATCATGGCTACGGGTCTGACCGCTACCCCTGTTTCTGCCGCGGACAACGGCATGATGGCACTGAAGGAGCGCATGCAGAATCAGATGAAAATCATGAAACCTGAACTGAAAGAAAAAGTTCAGGCGCTGTCTATGGACACGAAAATGTCATTGATGGCCATCATGGCCATGCACAACCGTTCCAGCAATCAGGCAACACTACGGCAAGTCATGCTTGAAGTATTACACGACTATCAGGGCATGGTCATGGGTATCATGACCGAAAGCGCTGAAATGACCGCAGACAGCGCCCGGCGACTGGCAAACCATCGTATCCCGAGAGGAGGCCTGCTGGCCTACATTGGTCTCGAGAACATCAACGACGAGAAGCTCGCATCCCTTGACGGCTTCAATTCGGCTGTCGAGGGCGGAGCCAAACGAATTGCAGAGGCCGCCGAAAAGGGTGATTTTGTAACTGCAGGATCCATCCTGGGTGAAATGGCTACCGGCTGCGTCAATTGCCATACCATGTTCCGCAAATTCCCGGGGGAAACCGACCTGCTCAAGGACTAACTGATTTGAACAGTCAGGGGGCTGCCCTTTATGTCAGCCTCCTGCATCCATACTCAAGAAAAACAACATCGGCATCACCGATGAATAATAAAGCCACCCAACGGGAGGAATCCATGAAATACAATATATTCACTCATACCTGCCTGGCTTCTGTATTGCTCTTTTCCAACGCAGGATCATGGGCTTCGGACGACGATGCGTCGTCTCCTGATTCATACAAAAAAAGGGAGGCCCTGGCTCAGAAAATCAGAAAAATGGCCCGCATGCGCAGAATGCTCCCCTTGTCGCCTCCCGCCGGCCTGGCAGGCGCCTTTGCCTTTCCGGACAAGGGGCAGTTTGTTACCGGCATCGGGCTCCGACGGATTGAGAAAAGCGGGCTTCTTCAGGGTTCAACTTCGATCACTACTGCGCAAGCCGCGGCCACGGCTCCCAACTACTTCGCTGGGCAGCCGGGTCAACCACCAACATTGCGCGTTATTCCCCGCAGTGCCGAAGCCACGATCATCTACCCTTTCATCAACTACGCCATTAGCAAGGAATTGTCCGTCGTCGCCAGTCTGCCCTTGATCAAGAAAAAAACCGTGCTGGAAACCTTCAATCCACCCGGCACTGCAAGCATAGGGACCAACGAAGTCTCGAGCAGCGGCCTGGGTGATGCCAAAATCGGCTTGCTCTACAAGTTGTACAACGCTCCGGATCGCAAGCACAACATCATCCTGGATGCCATATTCAGCGTGCCTACCGGCAGCCTTACGGAAACCGACACCAGCCTTACCCCAACCAACACCTACAAGGAAACACGCCTTGCCTATGGCATGCAACTCGGTAGCGGCACCTGGGATGCAATTTTGGGATTGACCTACTGGGGCAAAAGCGGCCAATGGGGCTGGGGCGCACAGTTTCTCGGCACTTACCGTCTTGAAAGCGAGAACAGCGAAGGCTGGAGCTATGGAGACAAGCAAAGCATAACCGGATGGCTCAGCTATGCACCATCGCCAACGCTGGTCACCTCACTGCGCCTCAAGACTACATCTGAAGACAGCATCGATGGAGTCGATCCAAAAATATACGGCCCGGGACTGGGTGCAAACCCGGACAATTATGGTGGCGACAGAACCGTCCTCGCGGTGGGTGCAAACTGGATGTACGCACCTGCCCGAAATCTGGGTATCGAATATGCCGTACCGATCGACGAGGACCTGAATGGCGTTCAACTGGAGCATGACAGCAGCTTGGTTATAAGCTGGCGCAACGCTTTCTTCTGACCCTTGCCCCCTCGCGCCCCCGGCCCGGCCGGGGGCCATTCTCCCGGTCGCCCCCAACTCAGATATCATATGAAACACATGGCCTTAGGCAACTTCCATGACCAATAATTGCCCGGCAGTATAGCTGCCTCGGTTTCAAAACAATTCCGACATCATCTTTTGCCAAAACTGCTGATCGCCAGTTCGCGGCCCAGTTCCACGAAGGCCCGGAGATAGGGCAGTTCCCTGTCCGCCTCCCGCATGCCCAGGTACAGCTGGCTGACCAGACCCTTGCTTCCGATATCCACTTGCGCGCAACGGCTCGATGCCTGCTGCCGCGCCAGCCAGTCCGGCAATACGCAGACACCGCGTCCGAGCTCAACCATCTGCAACATCAACTCCAGCGACTCGATCTCCTTGAGACCTGCAGGCTGGACCCCGGCCGGGTCCAGGAAACGCGTGAAGATGTCCAGGCGCTCCCGCGGAACGGGGAAGATCAACAGCAGCTGATCGGCCAGATCGCCGGGGTCAATCCAGGGCTGCGAAGCTAGTGGACTGTCCTCGGCACAAAGCAGCACCAGACGATATTCCGCCAGGCTTTCGTATCGAATGCCTTCGTGAGCCCGGGCATCGGGCGTTACCAGCAGGTCGATATGATGCTGGGCCAGACCCAGCAGGCCGGAAAAGCGGAACCGACTGACGATATCGATATCCACCTCCGGCAGGCTCTGCAGGAAACGGCCGATGACACCATTGAGCCATTGCTGGCAGGGGAAGCACTCCACCCCGATGCGCAAGCGACCCTGCCTCCCCTCGGCCATCGCTCGCAAGCTGTTTTCGGCCTGTTCGATCACCGGCAATACATGCTCGGCGGTTTCGAGCAGACGCTCTCCGGCCTGGGTCAGGCGCAGCCGTCGCCCGTCGCGCTGCCACAGTCGAATGCCCAGCTGGGACTCGAGATTGCGGATCTGGTGGCTGAGAGCCGGTTGGGTCAGATGCAGCGACGCGGCCGCCTCGGTCAGGGTGCCCTTCTGCCACAGGGCCTGGATGATGCGAAGATGCAGCCGCTCGATCATATATGAAAATTTCTTATTGTTTAAAGGATATTAATCATTATCGCTCACTTCATGCCGGCTCTACAATCGCCGCTTTCGATATCTGGAGCACAGCATGACCACCACCCACAACCTCGGATTCCCGCGTATCGGCCGCCAACGCGAGCTCAAGTTTGCACTGGAAGGACACTGGCGCGGTGAAATCAATGCCGAGACTCTGCAACAGACCGCCGCCCGACTGCGTGCTCGCCATCATCGCATACAGTCGCGACTGGACTGGACACCGGTCGGTGACTTCTCCCTCTACGATCAGGTGCTGGACATGAGCTTTCTGCTCGGTGCAGTGCCGGAGCGGGCCAGACAGGCAGGCGGCAGCGAACTGGACGCCTATTTCCGCGTGGCCCGAGGCCGCGCGGCAGGCGACGGGGATTGCTGTGCCGGCATCCACGCCGGCGAGATGACCAAGTGGTTCGATACCAACTACCACTACATCGTCCCCGAGCTGTCAGCACAGACGGAATTCAAGCTCCATGCCGACAGGCTGATCGATCAGATCCGCGAAACCCGGGCGCAAGAGCTGTCCTTCAAGCCGGTATTGATAGGCCCGCTGACCTGGCTGTGGCTGGGCAAGACCCGTGATGGCTCCGATCGCCTCGAACTGCTGCCGCGTCTGATCCCGGTATACCGGGAATTGCTGCAGAAGCTCTCGGACGAAGGCGCACATTGGGTACAGATCGACGAACCGGCCCTGGTCACCGATCTCGACGAGGCCTGGCGACAGGGCTACCAGGAGGCCTACCGGGCACTGGCCGGAAGTGGACCCCGCAAGCTGCTGACCACCTATTTCGGACGCCTGGAAGACAACCTGGAGCTGGCCTGCAGCTTGCCGGTGGACGGCCTGCACCTTGACTGTACCCGTGCCCGCGACGAGGTTGAGCGGGTCATCGATACCCTGCCCGAGGATCGTATCCTGTCGCTGGGCGTCATCGACGGACGCAACATCTGGAAAACCAATCTCTCCGCCACGCTGGATTTCCTCGAACCCCTGCGCGAGCGCCTGGGCAAACGACTGTGGGTCGCACCTTCCTGTTCCCTGCTGCATGTGCCGGTTGACCTGGCTAGCGAAACCGACCTGGACGACGAGGTCCGTGAGTGGCTGGCCTTCGCGGTGCAGAAGCTGGAGGAACTGGATACCCTGGCCGAAGCACTGCGTTACGGGCGAGACAGCATACAGGGGCGTCTTCAGGCCAACGCGCGGGCACTGGCTGCACGCAAGTCATCAACGCGCGTGCACAAGCCCCAGGTACAGAAACGACTGCGGGATCTGGCTGACGATCCCGGTCGGCGCAACTCACCCTATGCCGAACGATCGGCCCGCCAGCGCGAACGGCTCAGGCTGCCGCTGTTCCCGACCACCACCATCGGTTCCTTCCCGCAGACCGCGGAGATCCGCCAGCAACGGCGCGACCACCGAGAGGGACGAATCGACGATGACGCCTACCGGCGTTTCATCGAGCAGGAAATCGCCCGCTGCGTGGCCGAGCAGGAACGGCTGGGACTGGATGTGCTGGTGCACGGCGAGGCCGAGCGCAACGACATGGTCGAATACTTCGGCGAACAGCTCGAGGGCTATGCCTTCACCCGCTTCGGTTGGGTACAGTCCTACGGCTCGCGTTGCGTCAAGCCGCCGATTCTTTTCGGCGACATCGAACGGCCGCAGCCGATGACCGTGGAACGGATCCGCCACGCCCAGTCCCTGACCGAACGCCCGATGAAGGGCATGCTGACCGGCCCGGTCACCCTGCTCAACTGGTCCTTCGTGCGCGATGACCAGCCACGCAGCGAGACCTGCCTGCAACTGGCCCTGGCCATACGCGAAGAAGTGCAGGAGCTGGAAGCCGCCGGCATCCCGGTGATCCAGATCGACGAGGCGGCCCTGCGCGAGGGCCTGCCCCTGCGCCGCGGGGAATGGCAGGACTATCTCCACTGGGCAATCCGCGCCTTCCGCATCAGCGCCAACGCCGTTGCCGATGAAACCCAGATCCATACGCACATGTGCTACTCGGAATTCAACGACATCATCGAGGCGATCGCCGACATGGACGCGGATGTCATCACCATCGAAACCTCGCGCTCGCAAATGGAGCTGCTGGATGTATTCGAGGCCTTCGAGTACCCGAACGAGATCGGTCCGGGCGTCTACGACATCCACTCCCCCAACATCCCCAAGATCGAGGAGATGGAAGCATTGATGGAAAAGGCGGCCGAACGCATTCCGCCGCAGCGGTTGTGGGTGAACCCGGATTGCGGGCTCAAGACCCGTTCCTGGGAGGAGGTCCTGCCCGCACTGGAGAACATGGTCGCGGCCGCGCAACGGCTGCGCCGGAAATACCGCAGCGAAGCGGCCTGAAGAAAGATGCCCGGGCCATTCCGGCTCGGGCGTCCGTACAGGAACCGGCCCGGGTCACTGCTGCTTGAGCAGCTTCAGCAACTCGTCGCGGATCAGGCTCGGATCCGTATCGTGGGGAATGAACTGCTGCAGCACGCCGTTGCGGTCGATCAGGTAGATCACCGAGCTGTGGTCCACCACATAGCCCATGGCCGAATCCTTCAGCGGCACCTTCTGGTAGACCACGCCGTACTGGCGCACCACCTTGTCGACCTTCTCCTTGCTGTCCGTCAGCCCGATGAAGGTCGGGTAGAACCCCTTGACGAATTTCCCCATGTCCTGCGGCGTATCCCGCTCCGGGTCCACCGAAATAAAGATGCCTTGCACCTGTTCCGCCTGCTCCGGGGTCAATTCCTTGATCGCCTGGGACAGGTTCCACAGGGAAGTCGGGCAGATGTCCGGGCAGGACATATAGCCGAAGTAGAGGGCCACGACCTTGCCACGGAAATCCTTCAGCGACACCGGCCCGTGATCGGACTGCAGCGTGAAATCGCCGCCCATGCCCGGCAACAGGTCGCTGCCCTGCTTCTTCAGGTATTGCTGGGCCAGCAACAGGCCGCCGAAGAACAGGATGACGACAACCCAGAACAGCAGGATCTTGCGGTTTTTCATGACTTTTCAAGCGGCCTGGTGAAATATGTGGATTAGTGGGCCTGCATCTTCATCATCTTGGAATGATCCATGCCCTTCATGTCGTGCTTCATCCCCTTCATCTTCGGGCGCATGACCATGCGCACCGGCGCTTCGATGGTCTTGCTGCTGCCGTCACTGAACTTCAGGGTTACGGAGATCCGCTCGCCCTCGTTGAGGTCCTGCTTCAGTCCCAGCAGCATGACATGCAATCCGCCCGGCTGCAGCGTGACCTCTCCACCGGCCGGCAGTTCGATCTTGTCGATCTTGCGCATGCGCATCACGCCGTTGTCGTGAACATGGGTGTGCAATTCCACGATCTCGGCGACCGGGCTTTCGGCGGCAACAACGGCTACCGCCGGTCCGTTGTTGTGCAGGGTCATGAAGGCGGCACTGTTGCGTTGCGCCTTGATCGCCTTGCGGGCAAAGGGTTTCTCGACCGTAACGGTAGTCGCGGCATCGGCCAGCACCGAGGCGCTGAAGGCCAGGGCCAGAAGGAACAACATCTTTTTCATGACTTTCCCCGAATGTTTGAAAAGGGGGCATTGTAGAGGGCACACGAATGGCCGGGGAGTGACAAATTGTCGCAGTGGCCCCACCCCAGTTGATCGAGATCAGGTGATCGACAGTTGCAGGCTCTTGCGATTCTG
Organism: Gammaproteobacteria bacterium; assembly: GCA_015494335.1. Lineage (GTDB taxonomy): Bacteria > Pseudomonadota > Gammaproteobacteria > S144-22. The sequence continues at coordinate 9,305 of WGBK01000011.1, forward strand.
ACGCAGCTTTTCCATCTGTTCCTCGAGCCGATCCAGGGCCTGGCGTCCGCCGTCACTCTTGCGCGCCTCCGTAACCGTCACACTGATGTGCAAGTGGGCCTTGTCGGTCAACTCCGCCTCCTCGAGCACACGCTGCAGCTTCTCGGCCAGCTTGACCGCCTGCTCGGAATGAGTACGCGGCAGCAATACCATGAAACTCTTGTCGCCCCAGCGTGCGAACACGTCGGTGGGACGCAGGTTTTCCTGGATCAGGGCGGTGATCCGGCGCAGCACCTGCTCGCATTCCCGGGTGTCGCAGTGCGCCCCCTCGATCGGGTCGATGTTGATCTCCAGCAGCATCAGCGACATGGGCTCGGAGAAGAAGCGACTGCGCTTGAATTCCTGCTGGAAGATCTCGCACAGATAGGGCTTGGTCAGAGCCCCGGTCAGCTCGTCGCGGGTCTGCGTCGGTTCCTGCGACAGATTGGTCAGGCGTTCGCTGAGGATTTCCGCCAGGTTGCGATAGAGCTTCATCGCGATACGAGGATGCCAGCGCCCGAGCTGGCGAATGCTGTCCCAGCGCATCTCCAGCACCCGTACCGTTTCGTTGGCCGTGACCCGCGCCATGCGCTTGCGTTCGGACAGCTGGGCCACCTCCCCGAACAGATCGCCGGGACGAAGGAAAGCCAGCGTGTGCACCGACCCGTCGCTGCTGCGGTGTGTCGCCGTGGCCGTGCCCTCGAGCAGCACAAAGAATTCATCACCGGCGTTGCCCTGGTCGATGATGACCTCGCCGGGGCGATACTGGCGGATGGTACCGGACAGCACCGCCTGCTTGACCTGAAAGCCCTTCAGCCCGCGGAACAGCTTGCTCTTGCTCAACAGATCCGCCTTCAGGTCCAGCGCCATCATGTCCCAGACCGTAATCAGCTTGGTGAAGGACAACAACACCGGGGTCAGAATGAAAGTGGAGAACATCGCCAGGATCATCACCAGCGATGACAGCGCGCCGAAATAGACCACTGGCCGGAAGCTCGACAGCATCAGGGTTGCGAAACCCAGCGCCAGGGCAATCGAGGTGGTGGTGATGGGGGTGGCCTCGTGTTCCAGGGTCAGGCGCAGAGCCTCGACCACATCGCTGGTACCACGGGTGTTGGCATGGTAGCGACTGAGGAAGTGGATGGTGTCATCGACACAGATACCAATCGCGATCACCGCCACCATGGTAGTACCGGTATCCAGCGGGATGCCGTAATAGCCCATGACTCCGAACAGCACCACTACCGGGAACAGGTTGGGTATCAGCGCGATGACACCGGCGCGAAGATCGATGAACAGCAGCGATACCAGCAACAGGATCACCACCACCATCAACAGCAGCGACTGGATCTGTCCCGTGGCCATGGCATCGGCGGCTTCGGAATTGAGTACCGAATCACCGGTGAGGGTGATCTTGAGCTGGGACTTCAGGTCCTCGTCGATAAAGGCCCGGATGGCAGCGAATTCCTTCTTCAACACGCTGGAATCGCCCACATTGTGGCGCACCAGGATGCGCGCCGCATCATACTCGGGCGTCACATAAGCCTTGACAACATCAAACTGGACAAACTCCATGTACACCTGCACCAGTTCGTCTTCGTCCGGTAACTCCGGCTGATCGGTTTCGTCCATGACCTGGTGGGTCAGCTTGATGAAATCGGCAAAGGAGAAGCTCTTGTCGAACAGCTTTCGCGAGGCGATGAAGTCCTGAATCCGCGCCATTTCCTCGAGATACTTGACCTTCTGGAAGGTGCCTTCGACCGGGGATTCGAGCACGATGGAAAAGGTCTGCATACCCGACAGTTTCTGGTGGATCTGCTCGGCCCGCTGCACCACCGGCGAATTCTCGGCGAAATAGGCCAGCGTGTTGTTGTTGACCTGCAGATACTGTGCTCCCCAGGCGTAGTATCCGGCCACCAGCAGCACCAGCAGCAGCGTGGTCTTCTTGAAACGCATCACCACCGAGAACAGGGCACCGGAAAGCTTCTGGTACAGGTTGCGCTCTTCCAGCCCCTTGCCGGTGCCGCCGAACAGACGCAGGTAGGCGGGCACAAACAGAGCGGTGACGACGAAATTGATGAACAGGCCAAAGGACACCAGCCAGCCGAACTGGCTCAACATCTCGATATCGTTGACGGTGATGGACACGAAACCGGCAAAGGTGGTGATGAAAGCCAGCAGTACCGCCATCGACTGGTGTGAAGGCAGGCGGGCGACGGCTTCATCCCGCGTCAGCCCCTGGCGGATGCCGATGTGGTATTCGGACATCAGGTGCACATCCTCGGTCGAGCCGATGACAATCAACAGCGCCGGGATGATGGAGTTGAGCACATTCATCGGAATCTCCATCCAGGCCATGAAGGCCAGTGTCAGCACGATGCTGATGATGGAGGTGGACATCGGCACGATGGAGCAGTTGAGGCGCCCCATCGACATGCCGAGCACCACGATCAGGACCAGCAGCGAAGCCGGCAGGATGTATCGCTGATCGACCTGCAGTTGCTCGGAGATCTGCTCCCGCACGAAGGCGCCACTCATCTGGAACACCGTATCCAGCTCGGGCTTCAGAGGCTGAAGCGCTTCCTCGATAGCATCGGTAACAAGCTTGTCATGCCCTGACTGGGACTGGCTTTCATCAATCGACAGGTTGATCGCCATGGTACGCCGGTCCGGCGACACCAGATTGCGTTCCACCAGCGGATTGGCCAGCGCCTCATCGATCAGCTTGCGGGCCTCTTCCAGCGTCCTGGGCAGCACTTCCAGGAAGGGTTTGGCCTGGATATATCCGTCCACTTCCTTGACGTTGGGCGCGTTGAACAGGCTGCTGGAAGCCTTGACGAAGGGCAGGGCCTCGAGCTTCTTCAACACCTCGCGGATCTTCAGCAACTTGTCGCGGGTATAGAGTTTCTCGTCCGACATCAGGATGATGACCGTCGAATCGGAACCGAACTCCTTGAGCATGCGCTGGTAGGCATCCCAGGCGGAGGAAGACTTGGTGATCAGACTCTGCGCCGAGATGTCGTAGTGCAGCCGTTCCAGCAGCGGCGCCGCGGCGGCCGTGATCAGCACCAGCAGCAACAGCACCAGCTTCGGGTGCAGGTAGGACAGCTTCAGCAGATTCTTGACCATGCGGGGAGGTAATCCATGTTAATCCGGCGAGTATAGCCAATCCGGAAGAGGATATCAGTATATTAGAGAAATTTAATATACCTGCCTCACAGTTTGTCGGGCCTTGCTGCGCCCGGGAACCCGGGCCCGATTCCGGTTCGGTGAAGTCGTTCACACGAACAGCGCCGATCTGGTTTAGAATTCCATGCGCCCCAATCACCCGTCGGAACCATGGAACAAGGCCGCCCCCTGGAAAAAACCGCCATCTGGAAGACCCTGCAGGCGCACCAGCACCGCTTGTCGAAGATCGATATCGTCGAGCTGTTCGAGCAGGATTCCCAGCGTTTCGAGCGCTTTTCGGAACAGGCCGGCGAGCTGTTCCTCGACCTGTCGAAAAACCGCATCGATGAACTTGCCCTGCAGGATCTGATTGCCATGGCCGAGCACTGTCACCTGCCCGCCTGGATGCAGAAACTGCGTGATGGTCACCCGATCAACCACACCGAGCGACGCCCGGTGATGCATCTAGCCCTGCGGGCAACCCCCGACGACGAATACCTGGTGAACGGCAAGAACGTGGTTCCCGATGTGCATGCCGAACTGGATCGCATGGAAGCCTTCGTGCGCCGCGTCCACGACGGCGAACTGCGCGGCTACAGCGGCAAGCGGATCCGCGATGTGGTCAACATCGGTATCGGCGGTTCGGATCTCGGCCCCTATCTCGCAACCCAATCCTTGCGCCCCTACTGGAGCGGACATATCGAGCCCCACTTCGTGTCCAATCTCGATGGCGCCCAGATGGCCCTGACCCTGCAACGCATGGATCCGGAAACGACCCTGTTCATTGTCGCTTCCAAATCCTTCACAACGCTGGAGACCCTGTACGAGGCCCAGACCGCACGCGAATGGTTCCTCGAACATTGCGGTGACCCGCAGCAGATCGAAAAGCATTTCGTTGCCATCTCCAGCAACATCACCCGGGCAAGGGAGTTCGGCATCGCCGAGGAACATGTGTTTCGC
>WGBK01000012.1 GCA_015494335.1 Gammaproteobacteria bacterium
CCGTCTGATTGGCCCATTCGATAAAAGATTGCCGAAGAAACTTCGGGCAACTGTAGTGCTAGTGAAACCCGGCTGGATGTGCCTGCCCCATCCGGGTTTGATCTACTGCTGAAATTGGCTGCAGCCAACAGTCGATGCCTGCAGTCCCCGTATTCCAATTCTGGCAGTCGCATAGCCAAAAGGAGACCCAACGATCATGGACGTGCGTATTCAACCACCCCGCAAGCATCAGGGCCAAGTATGCCGGAAGATCCTTGAGGATCTGCCCGAGTGGTTCGGCATCGAGAGCGCGAGGGAAGACTATATTCGTGAAGTGGATCGGCTGCCCACGCTGGTGGCAACCCGGGATGGGGAGGCGGTCGGCTTCATGACCCTGTATCTCCATTCGCCGCAGTCCGCGGAACTGTATGTGCTTGGCGTATTGCGACGGTTTCATCGTCAGGGCATTGGGCAACAATTACTGGCGGCGAGCGAGGCCTGGTTGAAAGGGCAGGGCCTGTGTTTTCTGCAGGTGAAGACCTTGGCGCCCGAGGCAGATGATGAAAATTACAACCATACACGGCACTTCTACGAATCCGCCGGTTTCGTGCCCCTGGAGGTGTTTCCGGATCTCTGGGATGAGCACAACCCCTGCCTGCAAATGATCAAGACCCTGTGATTTGTCCTCCGCTACCGTCTGACCGATAGCAGGCGCTTGACTCGGTTCCATGGTACGGAGTCCATGATGAATACTCCAGAGACCTGATCGAGGAGATTTCATGGATTCCAATACCCTGGATTCGGCCCCGCCCACGGCGGCCGAAGCCCCTTCCGATGCGCCCGGTGGCGTCAACAAGACCCTGATCGGCGGGGTTCTCGCCGGAATCGGCGCTTCCATCTGTTGCGTTGGCCCGTTGCTGCTGCTTTCCCTGGGCGTCAGCGGCGCCTGGATCGGCAATCTCAGCGCGATGAACGCCTACCGGCCCTATTTCATCGTGCTGGTGCTGGTATTCCTGGGGCTGGCCTTCCACAAGCTGTATCTGAAACCGGCCAGCTGCTCGGTGGATGCCCCCTGCGCCGACCCACATGTGCTGCGCCGCCAGCGCATCATCTTCTGGCTGGTCAGCCTGTTCCTTCTGGCGCTGATCACCTTCCAGTACTACGGCCTGTGGCTGCTTTCCTGAGGATACGAAAATGAAAAAACTGCTGATTGCCCTGATGCTGATGTTGTCGTCTGTTGCGGTTAGCGCCGCCGAGTTGCAGACCGTGCGCCTCGAGGTGGACAAGATGACCTGCAACCTCTGCCCGCTGACCGTGCGTACCGCGTTGCAGAATGTCGAGGGCGTGGAAAAGGCCACTGCTAAATACGAAGGCAATGGCGTTGGCTGGGCCGAGGTCACCTTCGACCCGGACAAGGCCAGCGTCGAGGATCTGACCTTCGCCACCGAGATGGCGGGCTATCCCTCGCGCGTGAAAAAGGCTGAGTAGATACTCCATACCAGTTCGCTGATATGGGCAGGATGTGCCGGCGTCAGACGAGGATCTTGTAAGGAACCTGCTGTGCCTCGAGAAAGGCCTGGGCCTGTTGCCCCTGCAGCAGGGCCAGGGTACTGAGGATGCCGGCGTCGAGGCAGCGCGGTGCCGCCACGGTGACCGATCGCGGCGCTCCGGGAGCAGGCCAGCCGGTGGTCGGGTCGAGCACATGGCCGTAGCGGATGCCCTGATGGATGATGCAGCGATGGGCGTCGCCGCTGGTGGCGAGGGCGCCGCGCTGCAGCTGCCAGGTTTCGACGGCCTGGCCGCTGGCATCCGGGTGGCCGATGCCGATGATCCAGGGGCGGTCGTCCCGCTGGGGGCCGTTGCAGGCCAGATCGCCACCGAAATTGACCAGCAGCGGCAGGCAGGCTTCCCGGTCGAGCAGGGCCAGCACCCGGTCCACGGCGTATTCCTTGCCGATACCCCCGAAATCGATCTCCATGCCCTCGGGCAGGCGCAACCACGGTCGCTGCCATTGCAGCCTGTCCCAGCCGATGTGCGGCAGCAGGGCTTCGACCGTCTCGGCCGCGGGCAGGGGTGAGTTCCCATCGAAGCGCCAGGCACGGCGCAGGATGCCGGAGGTGATGTCGAAGCGACCCTCGCTGATCTGCCAGCAGCGTTCGGCGAAATCGAGCA
>WGBK01000013.1 GCA_015494335.1 Gammaproteobacteria bacterium
AGAGGTCGTAGACCAGCTCGGTCGGGAAGGGGCCGGCGCCGACGCGGGTAGTGTAGGCCTTGACGATGCCAAGGATGTAATCGAGATCGCGCGGACCGACACCGGAGCCGGAGGCCGCGCCGCCGGCCGTGGTGGTGGACGAGGTGACAAAGGGATAGGTGCCGTGGTCGATATCCAGCAACGCGCCCTGCGCGCCCTCGAACATCACCGATTCTCCGTTGGCGCGCATCTGATGAAGGATGCCCGGCACATCGCCGATCATGGCCTTCAACTCGTCGGCCTGGGACAGCGCCTGATCGAGCACCTGCTGGTAATCCACGGTCGGCTGCTTGTAATAGTGCTCCAACGCAAAGTTGTGATAGTCCATGACCTCGCGCAGGCGCTGGGCGAAGTGATCAGCATCGAGCAGCTCGCCGAGGCGGATGCCGCGACGCGCGATCTTGTCCTCGTAACAAGGGCCGATACCACGGCCGGTGGTGCCAATGGCCTTCTTGCCGCGGGCAATCTCGCGGGCCTGATCCAGCGCGATATGGTAGGGCAGGATCAGCGGGCAGGATTCGCTGAGGCGGATACGATCGCGGGCCGGAATGCCGTTCTTCTCCAGCATTTCGATCTCCTCCAGCAGGGCCTCCGGCGACAGCACGACGCCATTGCCGATCAGGCACAGCACGCCTTCGCGCAACACGCCCGAGGGAATCAGGTGCAATACCGTGGTCTTGCCGTCGATGACCAGGGTATGGCCGGCATTGTGGCCACCCTGAAAGCGCACCACGGCCTGGGCGCGGTCGGTCAGCAGATCGACGATCTTGCCCTTGCCTTCATCACCCCACTGGGTACCGATTACGACTACATTCTTTGCCATTTCCTCATACCTCGTAGACGACCCATCGGCCGCCGTCTTTTTCGATAATCTGTTGACAACCCTGCTCGGCGGCGGACAAGCGACCGCCGGTCAGATCGATGATCACGCGCTCTCCATCGGCACGCAATTGCGCGATCAGGGTCATGAGTTCCGGGTCCGTCAGGTTGGGCGCCAGTATTCCGGCCCGCTCAGCCTGTGTGCGTTGCGAAAGGCCATGCAGGACCAGAAGATCGGTGCTGAAGCCGGTCGCCGGACGCGCAACGCCGAACACCTTGCCAATATCGTCATACCGCCCGCCACGGGCGACCTCGCGCCCCTGCCCCGGCAGGAAGGCCGCGAACACCAGGCCGGTATGGTAATCATAGCCGCGCAGTTCGGACAGGTCGCAATGGATGTGAACATCCGGGTAACGCTCGGCGACGGCCCGGGCCACGGTCTCGATCTGTTCCAGCGCGGCCCGGCAGGCCGGCGGCGCATCGGCGAAGATCTCGCGAGCCTCGTCGAGGATCTCGACGCCACCATTGAGCAGGGCCAGCTCGCAGAACTGGCGGCGGCGCCCCTCGTCCAGGTCGAGCTCGGCGAGGAAGGCCTTGAGTTCGGGGATGGACTTGCGCTGCAGCATGTCGAACAGGCGCCCTTCGAGCCGCGCATCCAGACCCGAAGCGGCAAACAGGCCGCGGAACAGGCCGACATGGCCGAGATCCAGCGCAATCCGCTGCAGCGGAATCGCGCGCAGGGTCTCGATCATCAGGCTGACGATCTCGATATCCGCCTCGATGCCGGCATGACCGAACAGTTCGGCGCCGAGCTGCAGGGGCGTGCGATTGGGGTCCAGGCCGTCGGTACGGGCGTGCAGCAGGTGACCGCAGTAGCAGAGACGGGAAATCGGGCGCTGCTCGGCCAGCTGGTGCGCGTCGATACGCGCCACCTGGGGCGTCATGTCGCTGCGCAGGCCAAGCAGCCGCCCGCTGGACTGATCCACCAGGGCAAAGGTCTTCTGTTCCAGCGCGTGAGCCGTGCCGGTGAGCAGGGAATCGCGGAATTCCATCATCGCCGGCATCACCAGATCGTAGCCCCAGCGGTCGTGGAGTTCGATCAGCCTGGCACGCAGCTTTTCGACGGTCGCGGCATCGGGCGGCAGCAGTTCCTGCACGCCATCGGGCAACAGCCAGCGGTTTTCGGAGATCGGCATTTTCAGCCCCGTATCAGGTAGAGAAACAGCAGCCCGCCCATCATGCTGGCGAAGCCGATCTTGCGCAGGGTCGAAGGTGGCAGGCTGGCCAGTTGCAGCATCGTCCTCTTGTACCCCTCCGGGTTGAGAAAGGGCAG
>WGBK01000014.1 GCA_015494335.1 Gammaproteobacteria bacterium
ACAAGTGGGACGGGCTGGAACCGGAGCAGCGGGAGTACAACAAGCGCGAACTGCAGCGCCGCCTGTCCTTCGCCGGTTTTGCCAATGTGCATTTCATTTCCGCCCTGCACGGCACCGGCGTCGGCGATGTGATGAAGTCCATCGACCAGGCCTATGCCTCGGCCTTCCGCCAGTTCCAGACGCGGCAGCTGACCGACTTGCTGGAAGAAGCCGTGTTCCGGCACAGTCCGCCTCTGCATCACGGCCGTCGCATCAAGCTGCGCTACGCCCACCAGGGCGGCAGGAACCCGCCCATCATCGTCATCCACGGTTCGCAGACCGAGCACCTGAACAAGGCCTACCAGCGCTACCTGATGAGCTTCTTCATCGATCGTCTCAAACTCAAGGGCACGCCCGTGCGCATCGAGTTCAAGAAGGGTGAGAACCCCTATGCTGGCAAGCGCAACAAGCTCAACAAGCGCCAGCTGTCGAAAAAGAAACGGATGATGAAGTTCGTCAAGAAGAAGGGGAAGTAAGCAGCCGCTTCAATAACTACAGGGAGTACCAGAGTTTTTCTCGCCTGGGCGTATTGCCTCCGGTGACCCGGCGAAAGGAAGGGTTTGCGAGAAGAAGTTATATTGATTGCCTGGGAGTGCCTCTTCCTGGAGCTGGCAATGACAGTGATTATAGCGCAACCGGTTTCAAGTGATGCATGGCATCTCGAGATGGTTTAGATGAATAGCTGAAATGGATAAAAGGAAAAAGGGGCATTTGCATTATCCTGGGACTGATATCGAGATCAAACTCGGTGATCGCATCGAGTACAGGAAAATTTTCGGCGGGAAATTCGGCTTGTTTGGGAAAAGGAAAGGAGTTGTTATCTATGTTCCCGGCGAATCCCCAAAGAACAGGGAGATGGAGCAGGATGATTACAACCGATACTGGGCCATCCAACTGGATGGTGAGAGCTCTCAAATCGTTTTCCCGTATTTCCCCGAACAAGAATGGGTAAGCAAAAGGATCAAGTTCTTGTCACGGGGCGATCCTGTCTATGACATCATCAAACCTGGTGATCGTATTTGGGGGGATCAGCCGGAAGATGGATAGCATCTCGAAAGGCTGAAGCAGAGATCCGGGGAAATTCTGGACAAGTCACATGAGCCAGGCAGTTCCGGAATCTGCATGGCGTATTCAAAGTGGGTATCGCCAGCTTAGTTCTGGTGCGCCATCATGCCCATCCCGGCACCGCCAAAGATCTGCATCAGGCCGTAGGCCACCAGGATGCCGCCGAGAGTCCATCGCAGCCATTTCTGCTGCAGCCATTGCCTCAACTGAATCGAGAAATGCCCGATCAGCAGCAGCGTCGGCAGGGTGCCGATGCCGAAGGCGAGCATGGTCAGGGCCGATTGCCAGGCCGCGGTCTGGGTCACGGCCAGGGCCAGGGCCGAGTAGACCAGACCGCAGGGCAGCCAGCCCCAGACCAGTCCCAGTTTCCAGGCAATGAAGGGGTTGCGTGCCGGCAGGTACTTGCGGCCGAAGGGTTCGATGTGTTTCCACAGTTTCGCGCCGGCCATTTCGAGGGGCTTGAGGCTGTTGAACAACTGGCTGACATAGATGCCGAGCAGGATGAAGAAAACGCCCGATATCTTCATCGAAACGGCATGGGGGTCCGGCAGACGATCCATCAACTGGCTGGTGAACAGCCCAGCCAACAAACCGATCAGCATGTAGGAACTGATGCGGCCGAGGTTGTAGCCGAGCTGAATCAGCCAGGGATGAACGGGTTTGCGCCCGGAGAAATCGGTGTTGAGGGTGCTGACGATGCCGCCACACATGCCGATGCAGTGGGTGGAGCCGATCAAACCCATCAACAATGCCGAGAGCAGGGTAGCGCCGAGCATGGCGTCAGCGCGGCAGCATCTCGATCTTGATAGTGGCCTGTTCGGGGCCGGTGGTGAAGTTCTGCTTCAGGCGCCACTCCTCGCCAGACTGCAACTGCAGAGTCCAGCGACCTTCTCCGATGGGTGGGCGCAGATAGCCGGAATAAACACCAGCTTCCTGTGCGGACGGAGTAAGACTGGTTTGCTGGTCAAGACCCGGGATGGTGCGGTGCACCAGGCGAAAGGCCAGTTCCTGGTTGGATGGCAATGGTTTTTCCGCTTCCAAGTGGATGCGTGACAGTCCCGTTCTTGTATCTACGGTCACCTCGGCGCGCAGCCCCAGTTCGCGGGCTCGACGATCTCGGTCGATGACGCGATTGATCTGCAAACCCTGCTTGTAGTAGTCGTCTTCCACCAGACCGGTGCTGGTGGAGGCGGCGATATAGATGGTGGACAACCCCGCCACGACGGCTACGGCAGGGAAAAAGATCACCATCCATACCATCGGGTTGCGATACCAGCGCTCGTCGCGTTGCGGGTTACCCTGATTCATGACTAGCGCCCCGGTACCGGGCCGAGGAAGCGGGCTTCCTCGGAGGTTTGCAGATCGGGCTCATCCGTGGCCTGCAGCCGGAAGAAGACCGGTGTGCTGCGTTCCGTCAGCTTGTCCGGGTCGGCTTCGATGCTGACCGGAATCTCCACCACCGAACCAGGCTCGGCGTAGATGCGTTTCTGCTGCGTGTTGAGCTTGATGCCGGGCATGCCTTCCGCACTGAGCTCGAACTCGTGCGGTTTCTCGTCCTTGTTGATGATCTTGATGGTATAGACATTCTCCACCATGCCCATTCCGGTTTCGCGGAACAGCGAGTTGCGGTCGCGAATGACATCCATCTCCAGTGAAGGCTTGTTGATGATGGCGACGATGGTGCCAACGGTAAGGGCCATCAGGATCAGCCCGTAGACGATGATACGCGGGCGCAGGATATGGGTCTGCTTGCCGGCAAGGATGTTCTCGGTGGTATAACGAATCAGCCCTCTCGGATAGCCCATCTTGTCCATAACATCGTCGCAGGCGTCGATGCAGGCGGCACAGCCGATGCATTGGTACTGCAGGCCATCCCGGATGTCGATGCCGGTGGGGCAGACCTGAACGCAGATGGTGCAGTCGATACAGTCACCCTTGCCGATCTCGCGCGGGTTGACACCCTTCTTGCGCGTTCCCCGTGGTTCGCCACGTTTCGGATCGTAGGAAATGATCATCGTGTCCTGGTCGAACATGGCGCTCTGGAAGCGGGCGTAGGGGCACATGTAGAGACAGACCTGCTCGCGCATCCAGCCCGCGTTGCCGTAGGTGGCAAAGCCGTAGAAGAAGATCCAGAACAGCTCCCAGGGGCCGAAATCCCAGGTCGGTATGGCGGCAGCCAGTTCTCGGATCGGTGTGAAATAGCCGACAAAGGTGAAGCCGGTGTACAGAGAGAGGGCCAGCCAGAGGAAATGCTTGGTGAACTTCTTGATGAACTTCTCGCGGTTCATCGGCATCTTGTCGAGCTTGATCTGCTGCATGCGATCGCCTTCGATGCGATGCTCGATCCACATGAACAGCTCGGTCCAGACGGTTTGCGGACAGGCGAAACCGCACCACAGCCGTCCTGCCAGTGCGGTGAAGAAGAACAGCGACAGCGCCGCGATCACCAGCAGCATGGTCAGATAGATGAAGTCCTGCGGCCAGAACACCATGTCGAAGACATAGAACTTGCGTGCCGGCAGGTCGAACAGAACCGCCTGGCGTCCTTCGTAGTTGATCCAGGGCAGGATGTAGAACAGGCCCAGCAATACCGCCACGCCCAGCAGACGCAGCTTGGCAAAGAGGCCGTGAACCTCGCGCGGGTAGATCTTCTTGCGCTTCTGATAGAGCTCCTGCTCGATGTCGCCGGTTGCAGCCTTGGCCGCGGGCGCCGGTTTGTTCTCGCTCATGATGGTTCCCTGTTCAAAGTTTGGAAATCGGTTGGCATGAATCCGTCACCTGCGCGGGAAGTAGCGGGTTGATGGCAACCAGTTTGGATGTTGCGATCGTCGTTTCGGGGAGTCCGGACTGCGCCGGATCGAAATCGACAGCAGATCGGGAAGCGGCTGTCGCCGCCTCCCGAATGCCTTACTGTTTCTTGTGGCTCAGGCTGTACACATAGGCGGCCAGAATGTGCACCTTGTCTTCACCGAGGCGCTCCTTCTGTGCCGGCATGTGACCGCGGCGGCCGTGAGCAATGGTCTGCTCGACGGTCTTGCGGTTGCCTCCATAGAGCCAGATCTTGTCGGTCAGGTTAGCTGCGCCCAGGGCCTGGTTGCCCTTGGCATCCATGCCGTGACAGCCGACGCAATTGGTCTGGAAGATCTTCTTGCCGGCAGCCACTTCGTCAGCAGGCATGTCGCGGCCGGACAGGCTGAGAACATAGGCCGCCACATTCTTCACGCCTTCTTCACCGATCACCGGCAACCAGGCCGGCATGTTGGCGTCGCGACCGCCAAGAATGGTGGTCTTGATCTGCTCGGGCTTGCCGCCATAGAGCCAGTCACTGTCGGTCAGGTTCGGGAACCCGCGATTACCGCGAGCATCGGAGCCGTGACAGACTGCGCAGTTGTTGACGAAGAAGCGGTTACCGGTCCGCATGGCAGCCTCATTGCGCGCCAGTTGGTCGATCGGAATGCTTGCGTACTTCTTGTACAGCGGACCGTACTTCGCTTGTGCTTCCTTGACCTCGATTTCGTGATTGCCGGCACTGCTCCAACCGAGCATGCCCTTGGCCACGCCCAGCCCCGGATAGAGCATGAGGTAACCCAAGCCGAAGGCAATGGTGAAATAGAACATCCAGACCCACCAGCTGGGCAAGGGATTGTTCAACTCCTCGATGCCATCCCATTCGTGGCCAGTGGATTTGGCGGTTTCTCCGGGTTTGAGCTTGACCTTGCGACCGGAGATCAGCAGGTACAGCATCCAGAAGATACCGCCCAGCGTGCCGAGTGATATGAAAAGGGTCCAGAAGACCGGTTGAAAGAAATCTGCCATCAGAGTTACTCCTCTGTCTTGTTTGTAGTGTTCGACGGGTGGTCGCTGTCGTCCAGCGCGAGGCGCGCGGCTTCATCGAAATCCTTCTTGCGGTGACTGCCATAGGCCCACCACACGATACCGATGAAGGTAATGAAAACCACAACCGTCCAGATGGATTGCACCAGCGGCGACATGATCAGATACCCTTGAGCGCGGTACCGAGGGACTGCAGGAAGGCGATTACAGCATCAATCTCCTTCTTGCCCTCGAGTTCCTTCGGTGCGTTGGCGATCTGCTCGTCGCTATAGGGGTGACCCAGATATCGCAGAACCTTCATCTTGTCCTGGATATCACTGGCATCGAGATCGTTCTCGGCCAGCCACCAGTAGGATGGCATGATCGACTCGGGCACCACGTCACGCGGGTTGATCAGGTGTGCACGGTGCCAGTCGTCGGAGTAACGGCCGCCGACACGTTGCAGATCCGGGCCGGTACGCTTGGATCCCCACAGGAACGGACGGTCGTAGATGAACTCGCCCGCGGTGGAGTAGTGACCATAGCGCTCGGTCTCGGCGCGGAACGGACGCACCATTTGCGAGTGGCAGCCTACACAACCTTCGCGGATGTAGATATCGCGGCCGGCCAGCTGCAGTGCGGTGTAGGGCTTGAGGCCTTCCACCGGCAGCGTAGTGCTCTTCTGAAAGAACAGGGGAACGATCTGCACCAGGCCACCTACGCTGATTACGGCGATGGTCAGGATGATCAGCAGACCGAGATTCTTTTCGACTTTTTCTTGAACAGACATGTAACGATATCTCCTAGTGAGCCGCGGGCACGGGAACCTGGGCGGTCGCCGGAGTGGCGCCCTTGACGGTCTTCCAGATGTTGTAGGCCATGATCAGCATGCCGGTAACGAAGAAGACGCCGCCCGTGAAACGGATGACATAGAACGGGTGAACGGCCTGGACCGATTCGACGAAGCTGTAGGTCAGGGTGCCGTCATCATTGACTGCACGCCACATCAGGCCCTGCATGACGCCGGAGATCCACATCGAGGTGATGTACAGCACCACGCCGATGGTGGCGATCCAGAAATGGGTCTCGATCAGGCGGGTGCTGTAGATCTCGCGGTTGTACAGGCGCGGGATCAGGTAGTACAGCGAACCGATGGAGATGAAGGCAACCCAGCCCAGAGCACCGGAGTGTACGTGACCAATGGTCCAGTCGGTGTAGTGGGAAAGGGCGTTGACGGTCTTGATCGCCATCATCGGACCCTCGAAGGTGGACATGCCGTAGAAGGACACGGCAACGATGAGGAACTTCAGAATCGGGTCTTCACGCAGCTTTTCCCAGGCGCCGGAGAGGGTCATGATGCCGTTGATCATGCCGCCCCAGGAAGGTGCCAGCAGGATCAGCGACATGACCATGCCGAGGGACTGGGTCCAGTCCGGAAGCGCGGTGTAATGCAGGTGGTGCGGGCCGGCCCAGATATAGGTAAAGGACAGCGCCCAGAAGTGAACGACCGACAGGCGATAGGAATAGACCGGACGGTTGGCCTGCTTGGGGATGAAGTAGTACATCATGCCGAGGAAGCCGGCGGTGAGGAAGAAGCCCACCGCGTTGTGGCCGTACCACCATTGGATCATTGCATCCTGAACACCTGAATACATGGAGTAGGATTTCAGTGCCGTGACCGGAATGGCCATGTTGTTGAAGATGTGCAGTACCGCGATGGTGATGATGAAGCCGCCGTAGAACCAGTTGGCGACATAGATGTGCTTGACCTTGCGCTTGGCGATGGTGCCGAAGAACACGACCGCGTAGGACACCCAGACAATGCCGATCAACAGATCGATCGGCCATTCCAGCTCGGCGTATTCCTTGGAAGAGGTATAGCCGAGAGGCAGGGTGACGACGGCGGCTAGAATGATCGCCTGCCAGCCCCAGAAGGTGAAGGCCGCCAGCTTGGGCGAGAACAGCGAGGTGTAGCAGGTACGCTGCACCACATAGTAGGAAGTGGCGAACAGTGCCGACCCGCCGAAGGCGAAGATGACGGCGTTGGTGTGCAGCGGACGCAGGCGACCGAAGGACAGCCAGGGCGTGTCGAAGTTCATGACCGGCCAGGCCAGTTGCGAGGCAATCAGCACGCCGATACTCATGCCGATGATCCCCCAGATCACGGTCATGATGGCGAACTGCCGTACAACCTTGTAGTTGTATTCTTCTGTAGCTATGTTTTGAGACATATTCAGCTTCCCGAGATAAACGATAAGGATAATAATTTAGCAAGTACTAATATATTTATTTTCAATGCTGCCCGAAGGAAAAGCAAAGAAAACTGGCTAACCTGGATTAATCCCTGGTCCGAGAAACCCGCAGTCCAATGAAGCACGGCAGAATGCGCAGGGAACCAAATGGATCGAGCCGGGTCGGCAACGGCGAATTGTAGCCGGAACAGGCTGGTATTGACAGGCCGCCGGGCCCTCCCGTATGGGATAGACCGGCGCTTGCGGCAACTGGTGTAGAGTAGCCGCCCACGCGAAATTGAACCTGAATATGGCCGAAACCCCCTCATCCAGTACCGGCAGCGACTGTTATCACTGCGGCTTGCCACTCGCCGGCAGCCGGCTGACGGTGCGTATCGACGGCGACGATCGGCCCATGTGCTGCGCCGGCTGTGCCGCGGTGGCCGAGGCCATCGTGGCTTCCGGCAACAGCGACTATTACCGCTTCCGCGAGGACAAGTCCCCGACCGGCAAGGATCTGGTGCCGGATTTCCTCGAACAGATCAAGGTCTACGATCATCCAGCGGTGCAACGCCAGTTCGTCCATCGCATGGAACCGGGCGATAGCGATGACGACATCCGTGAAGTCTCGCTGATTATCGAGGGCATCGTCTGCGCCGCCTGCCTGTGGCTCAACGAGCAGTACCTGGGTCATCTGCCCGGGGTACTGGAAGTCTCGATCAACTATTCCACCCATCGTGCCCGCGTGCGCTGGGACAACAACCGGATACACCTCAGCCAAATCCTCGAGGCCATCTCGCAGATCGGTTACCTGGCCCACCCCTACGATCCTGAAACCCAGCAGAAGCTGTTCGAGGAACAGCGCAAGTCCCTGATCCGGCGTATCGGCGTGGCGGGGCTGTTCGGCATGCAGGTGATGATGTTCGCGCTGGTGCTCTATACCGGCGAGTGGTGGGGCATCAGCGATCGTTTCCGCGAATTCTTCCGCTACCTGTCCTGGCTGCTGGCCTCGCCGATTCTGTTCTATTCGGCGCAGCCCTTCTTTCGCGGTGCCTGGCAGGATCTGAAAATGCGCCGGGCCGGCATGGATGTGCCGGTAGCGCTGGGTCTTGGCATCGCCTATCTGGCCAGCGCTTGGCATGTGATCCAGGGCGAGGGCGAGGTGTATTTCGACTCCATCGCCATGTTCAGTTTCTTCCTGCTTTCGGTGCGGCTGTTCGAGCTGTCGGCGCGCAAGAAGGCGGCGGAAAAAATCGAGGAACTGACCGACCTGACGCCGACCCTGTCCAATCGAATTCGGCAAGATGGCGAGATCGAGGTGGTGCCGACAGTCGAACTGGAGGTGGATGACCGTGTGCTGGTCCGGCCGGGTGAGATCGTGCCCACGGACGGCCGCCTGGAAAGCCCCCAGGCCCTGGTGGATGAAGCCCTGCTGACCGGGGAGCAGCACCCGGTGCGCAAGCTTGCCGGTGATACCCTGATCGGCGGCAGCTACAACCTGGATCAGCCGATCGAGATGAGCGTGTCCCACCTGGGCCAGGACACGGTGCTCTCCGGCATTCGCCGCCTGATCGAGCAGGCCCAGAGTTACAAGCCGGATATCGCCCGTCTGGCCGACCGCGTGGCCAGTGTCTTCGTGTTGGTTTTGCTGCTGCTGGTGGCGGGGGCTTCCTGGTACTGGTGGCAACAGGATCCTTCGCGGCTGATGTCAGTGGTGGTGGCGACGCTGGTGGTGACCTGTCCCTGCGCCCTGTCGCTGGCCACGCCGGCCTCGCTCAGTGCCGCGATCGGCTCGCTGACCCGGCGCGGCATGCTGGTGGCCCAGTCCAGGGCCCTGGAAGCCATGCCCAAGGTGGACACGGTGGTGTTCGACAAGACCGGCACCCTGACCACCGGCGAGTTGACCCTGGAGCGCCAGGTGGACGCCGATCCCGGAGCGACGGACAGGAACCGCCGCATCGCCCACAGCCTGGAACTGCATTCCGAGCATCCGGTGGCCCGGGCGCTGGTCGACGATACCCTGCAGGCCCTGCCAGTGACGCAGCGGATCAACCACCCGGGGCAGGGCATCGAAGGGGAGATCGAAGGCGAGACCTACTTCCTCGGCAATGCCGGCTTCATCGGCGAGCGGGTTGAGTTGCCACCCGATCTGGAGCTGGCCGACGACCGGCAGGTGGTGTTTCTGGCCGACCGGGAGCGCTGGCTGGCCAGCTTCAGTTTCATCGATCCGCTCAAGCCGGATGCGCGGGAAACCGTCCGCGCGCTGCATAGACTGGGGCTGGAGGTGCGCATCCTGAGCGGAGACCGGGAACCCTATGTGGCCGCCATTGCACGCGAACTGGGTATCGAAACCTATGCCGCCGAGCAGTTGCCGGAACAGAAGCTGCTGCGGGTCAAGCAATGGCAGTCGGAAGGGCGTCGTGTAGCCATGGTGGGTGACGGCATCAACGATGCACCGGTGCTGGCCGTCGCGGATTTGTCGATCTCCCTGTCCTTCGGTGCCGACCTGGCTCGGGCCGCGGCCGACCTGATCATCAACGGCGGGCAGTTGCAGCCGCTGGTGGACGCCTTTCGCATTACCCGCAAGACCCTGCGCGTGATCCGGCAGAACTTTGCCTGGGCGGTGGGGTACAATGCAGTGGCGGTACCCTTTGCGATGGCCGGGCTGGTTCCGCCCTGGCTGGCGGCCATCGGCATGTCGCTGAGTTCGTTGGTGGTGGTGCTCAATGCGCTGCGGCTGAGACGCTGAACCGGCATACAACTGGAGAAGACTCTTGGAAATACTCTACCTGCTGATTCCCCTGGCGATCCTCCTGCTGCTGGTGATTGCCGGTTTTTTCTTCTGGTCGGTCAAGTCCGGACAGATGGATGACCTGGAAGGCCCGGCCTACCGTATCCTGATGGACGACGATGCCTCGCAGATTCCACAGGATGCCCGTTCATCCGAAGAACGGAAGCCACCGGAGTCCTGAGGTAGCGCTCAGCCCTTGGGGCGCTTGAACCAGGCCTTCATGCCGCCCTTCATGAACCAGTAGTCCTTGATGCCGGCCTGTTCCAACCGGTATTGCAGCCAGCGCACCTGCTTGCCGGCGGCATCGTAGACCAGCAGGGTCTTGCCGCTGTCCCGAATCCCCTTCAGATAGCGGTCGAGTCTATCCTTTTCATCCAGTGCAATGTTGGTCTGACGAAAGGGGAAGATCTCGATCAGGCCGCGTTGCGTGGCATCCCGTACATCGAGGATCTCAACATTGTTGTTGTCCTGAGCTCGCAAGGCGAATTCTTCGGGTGGCAGAAGATGTTTCTTGAGCTGTTCCTTGCTGATCAGGCGTTTGGGGTC
>WGBK01000015.1 GCA_015494335.1 Gammaproteobacteria bacterium
GGCGAAGTCTCGGTCAGGCCATAGGCCTCGAGCAGGGGCGTTCCGGTGACCCGGCGCCAGCGTTCGGCCACGGCCTGTTGCACCGCCATGCCGCCGCCCAGGGTCAGCTTCAGCGAAGAGAAATCCACCTGGTCGAAACCCGGCGTATTGAGCAGTCCGTTGAACAGGGTGTTGACGCCAGTGATAGCGGTGAAACGGACCTTGCGCAATTCCTTGACGAATCCCGGCATGTCGCGGGGATTGGTGATCAGGTAGTTGAGCGCGCCCTCCTTCATGAATACCAGGCAGTTCGCGGTCAGGGAGAGAATGTGATAGAGCGGCAGGGCGGTGATGATCACTTCCTTGCGCTCCTCGACCAGGCTCTTGATCCATTCCGAGGCCTGCTGCATGTTGGCCACCATGTTGCGGTTGGTCAGCATCGCGCCCTTGGCCAGCCCGGTAGTGCCACCGGTGTACTGCAGAAAGGCCAGGTCGTCGTGGGTCAGTTCGGGGCGGGAGAAGGGCAGGCTTGACCCCGCCTTCAACGCGGCCCTGAAATCGACCGCGCCAGGCAGGGAGTACTTGGGCACCATTTTCTTGACCCGCTTGACGACGAAATTGACCAGCGCCGATTTCGGAAAGCCGAGCATGTCACCGAGGCCGGTGGTAATGACATGCTGGATCGGGGTGTCGTCGAGCACCTGCTGCAGCGTGTGGGCGAAGTTCTCCACCACCAGGATCGCCTTGGCGCCGGAATCGCGCAACTGGTGGCGCAGTTCGCGGGGCGTGTACAGGGGGTTGGTGTTGACCACGGTGAAGCCGGCACGCAGCACCGCGAAGATGGCAATCGGGTTCTGCAGGATATTGGGCATCATGATCGCCACCCGATCCCCCTTCTCCAGCCCGGGCAGGGACTGCAGATAGGCAGCCAGATCGCGAGTATGCCGACCCAGGGTGGCGTAGTCGATAATGCGGCCCATGTTGCCGAAGGCCGGCGCATCACTGAATTTCTCCACCGACTCCTCGAAGATGTCAGCAACGGAATTGTACTGGTGAATGTCGATCTCGGGGCTGACACCCGCCGGGTAGGATTTCAACCAGGGTTTATCCATGTCCTCTACCTCTTTGGCTTTTCTTGTTCTGTTTCAGACCCCGATAAGGGGCTGTAGCCAGATACTACCCCGATTGCCCGCAAATCACCATTTCAGGCTGCCTCCGCCCGCCCGCTTCGGTTCAGGCCTTCGAGCTCGCCGGGCTCGAAGGCATCGACCGCAATCACTTCCAGGGTCGCCTCGCGCGCCTCGCGCAGACGCTTCTCGTCTTCCTCGCCGATCACGCCCTGCTCGCGCAACTGGCGATACCAGTCCAGCCAATCCTGGCGTTCCGGTTTGACCTGCCCCGCCGCGCGCAGGCGTTTTTCCACCGGTTCGGCGGCGATGACCTTGCGCAGGGCCACCTCCAGTCGACCGGTGATATCGCCCTCTTCCATCGACAGGAAGATGCCCCGGGTCAGACGATCGCGCACCGCGCCGGGACGGATCACCAGGGCCGCCACTCGATGACCCAGGGAATCGTTTGGCTGGCGCAGGCTCAGACCCAGCGGAAATACCGCGAGCCGCAGCAGCAGCCCCAGGGGCTTGCTTGGGAAGTTGCGCAGGATCTCGTCCAGCGCGTGCTGGGTCTGGTACAGGCAGTATTTGACGCTCCACTCGACCAGCGGCAGGTCGGCCCGCGGGCGGCCGTCGTCCTCGAACTTCTTGAGGATCGCCGAGGCGTAGAACTGGTAGCTCAGGGCATCGGCAAAACGACCCGACAGCTTCTCCTTGCGCTTGAAGGCACCGCCGAGCAGCATCAGGCTGACATCGGCGATCACCGCGAAGGCCGCGCTCATCTGCGCCAGCCGCTGGAAATAGCGCCCGGTGCGCCCGCCGAAGGGACGCGGCGCCAGGTGAGAACCGCTGAGGCCATAGACGAAGGCCCGCGCCAGATTGCCGACAAAATAGCCCACATGCCCGGACAGCGCTCGGTCGAAGCCCTCCAGGTCGTTCTCGCCGGCTGATTCGATCTCCCGCACCAGCCAGGGGTGACAGCGAATCGCCCCCTGGCCGAAGATGATCATACTGCGGGTCAGGATATTGGCACCCTCGACGGTGATCCCGACCGGCAGTGTCTGGTAGCCGCGCCCTAGGTAGTTGTTCGGACCCATGCAGATGCCGCGACCGCCGTGCACATCCATGGCGTCGTTGACCACCTGGCGCATCTTCTCGGTATTGTGATACTTGAGAATGGCGGTGATCACCGAGGGCTTCTCGCCCCGATCCAGGGCCGACAGGGTCAGCAGGCGCCCCGCGTCCATGAAATAGGTCAGCCCGCCCATGCGCGCCAGCGCTTCCTCGACGCCCTCGAAACGACCGATCGGGATCTTGAACTGCTTGCGGATACGCGCATAGGCACCGGTGGCGCGCACCGCCAGCTTGCCCGCGCCGGTACCCACGGCCGGCAGCGAGATGCCTCGGCCGGCAGACAGGGATTCCACCAGCATGCGCCATCCCTTGCCGATCATCTCGCGGCCGCCGATGACAAAATCCAGCGGTACGAACACATCACGTCCCCGGTTCGGGCCGTTCATGAAGGCGGCGTTGAGCGGAAAATGCCTCTCGCCGATCTCGATTCCGGGCAGGTTCGTGGGCACCAGCGCACAGGTGATGCCGAGCTCTTCCTCGTCGCCGAGCAGGTGATCGGGGTCATAGGCCTTGAAGGCAATGCCGAGCACGGTAGCAACCGGGCCCAGGGTGATGTAGCGCTTGTTCCAGTTGAGACGCAGGCCAAGCACCTTCTTCCCTTCGAAATCGCCCTCGCAAACCACGCCGCTGTCGGGAATGGCGCCGGCATCAGAGCCGGCCTCCGGTGCGGTGAGGGCAAAACAGGGGATCTCGCGGCCATCAGCCAGGCGCGGCAGGTAATAGTCGCGCTGTTCATCGGTGCCATAGTGCAGCAACAGCTCCGCGGGGCCGAGGGAGTTGGGTACCATTACCGTCACGCCCACCGAGATGCTGCGCGCCGAAACCTTCATCACCACCTCGGAGTGGGCCGTGGCGGAGAATTCCAGCCCGCCGTAGCGCTTGGGAATGATCATGCCAAAGAAGCGGTTCCGCTTGAGGAAGTCCCACATCTCCGGCGGCAGATCCTTGCGGTTGTGGGTGATGTCCCAATCATCGATTCGGCGGCAGAGTTCCTCCACCGGCCCGTCGATGAAGGCGCGCTCTTCCTCGCTGAGACGGGGGCGTGGCATGGACAGCAGCCGCTTCCAGTCGGGGTTGCCGCGGAACAGTTCCGCTTCCCAACCCACCGTACCCGACTCGATGGCGTCACGCTCGGTCTGCGACATGGGCGGCAGCATCTTGCTTATGCGCGCGATCAGCGGTTTCGACAGGTAGCGCCGGCGCCAGTCCGGCACCGACAGCAGCAACACCGGCCCCAGCCACAGCCCCCAGGCAAGCAAGCCCCAGGGCCAGGAAAAGCCGCCGGCCAGGGTGAAGGCCGCGAGCGCCAGCGTGGCCAGCAACAGCCAGTAACGATTCGGCAGGGGATAACGAACGAAGGCTACCAGTAACAGCAGGGCGCCGAGTAGCAGGATCAGGGCATTCATGGCATCCACCTCGGGCGGCAGGGGTATGGGTATGACCCTGTTATATGCCTTTAAGTTTCATTTTGCAACTATCCTGGGCTAGCATCGCCGGCCAGCCACAGCCGACTGCGCAATCCGGCCTCGGTGGCATAGCCCCGCGTGCTGTAGCGGATTTCCCCGTCGGGGCCTATGACGAAGGCCGCCGGCACGCCGTTGACGCCGTAGCTGCGGCTGATGCGCCCGGAAGGGTCATTGACGACCGGAATATTCAGACCGCGCTGCTCCAGGTAGCGGCGAATCTTCTCGGCATCACCCGACTGCATGGCCACGCCGATTACCGGGTAATCCTCGGCGATGTTTTCGATAACCGGGTTCTGCAACTTGCAGATCGGGCACCACTCGGCGAAGAAGTACAGCAGCATCGGCTTGTCATAGGCGGCCAGATCGAGTCGACCGGCCGTTGTTCCGCCGGCAATCCGGTCGGGCTGGATGATCTGACCGGAGAGACCCGGCGGAGCGCCGCTGACCTGACCCCGGGTCATCCATAGGTTGCCGAGAAAACCAGCCACCAGCACTACCAGCCCGTACAAGGCGACCTCGCGCAGCAGTCGCGACAGCATCCGTCCCTTCTCGAGTGTAGTCTTCGAAGATTTCATGCCTCTTCTGACCACGCAATCCCATACGAGTTTGTTCGCCGTCGTAACTCCATTGAAAAAACACATGACCGGTTATTCAACATATTCGCTACAATCCGGATTTGCGACCGTATTGAGCGGGAAAGCCGGCATTCATTCCAGAAGATATCGCCTGAAGATCACGATTGAAAGCCTTCCCAGCACGATGGGCAAGAAAGAAAAACAACAGACAGGAGAGGGACAAGCATGAGCGAGACCGTTTTCAAGCAGGTCAATTACACACTGGGGGATCTGGTCAGTTATGTGGAGCTGGGCGAAATCGGTCTACCCGATATCCAGAGACCGTTCGTGTGGAAGAACGCCAAGGTACGAGATCTCTTCGACTCCATGTACCGGGGCTATCCGGTGGGTTATATGCTGTTGTGGCAGAACGCCTACGAAGAAGACAGCAAGGCCATCGGAACGGATAGCAAACAGAAGCCGCCGCGCTTGCTGATCGTGGATGGCCAGCAGCGCCTTACCTCTCTCTAATGCTGTGGTGCGCGGCATCCCGGTGGTGCGCGACAATTACGATGCCGAGCCGATCGAGATCGCCTTCAACCCCTTGCAGGAAAAATTCGAGGTGGCCGATGCAGCGGTACGGCGAGACAAGTTCTACATTCCGAACATCTCCCGGGTTTGGTCGAAGGAGTCGGATCTGTTCGATCTGCTAGAAGATTTCATGGCAGGGCTGAAGTCAAGCCGTGAAGTGTCTGAAGAAGAAGGCAAACAGATCAAGAAAGCAATCACCAAGCTGCATGGTCTCACGAGCTTCCCCTTTACCGCGCTGGAGCTGGCCTCGCAAATCGACGAGGAGCAGGTTGCGGAGGTCTTCGTGCGCATCAACAGCAAGGGTACACCGCTGAACCAGGCAGATTTTATTCTGACCCTAATGTCGGTATTCTGGGACGAGGGGCGCGCCGAGCTGGAGCGCTTCTGCAAGGCGGCGCGCGTGCCCACCACAGGCGTAGCCTCGCCCTTCAATCATTACATTCACCCTGATCCGGACCAGTTGCTGCGCGTCTGCGTCGGTCTGGGCTTCAAGCGCGGTCGCCTCAAGTACGTTTATTCCATCCTGCGTGGCAAGGACCTGGAAACCGGAGAGTTCAGCCCCGAACGCCGTGACGGGCAGTTCGAGATTCTGAAAAAGGCACAATCCCGCGTGCTCGACCTGCAATACTGGCATGACTTTCTGAAAACGATTCAGGCAGCGGGCTATCGTTCCGGCAAGCTGATCAGCTCGCAGAACAATCTGCTGTTTGCCTATATCCTCTATCTGATGGGACGCACGGAATACGCGGTGGAAGAATACCGGCTGCGCCGGCTGATTGCCCGCTGGTTCTTCATGTCGGCGATTACCGGGCGTTATACCGGTTCACCGGAATCGCAGATGGAGTTCGATCTGGCGCGATTCCGCGGTCTGGAAAGCGCGGAGCAGTTTGCCGGGGTGCTGACGGAGATATGCGATTCCACGCTGACTCCGGATTTCTGGTCGATCACCTTGCCTACCGAACTGGCCACCTCCGCCGCGCGCAGCCCATCCATGTTTGCCTACTTTGCCGCACTGAACCTGCTGGACGCTCGGGTGCTGTTCTCGAAGCAAAAGGTTTCGGATCTGATGGACCCAACCACAGCCGGCCACAAGGCTTCACTGGAACGCCACCACCTGTTCCCCAAGGCTTACCTGAAAAAGATGGGCATCACCGACACCCGTGAGACCAACCAAATCGCCAACTACGCGATGGTGGAGTGGAACGACAATATAAAAATCAGCAACCAGCCACCGTCGGTCTATGTGCCGGAAATGAAAAGGCGCTTCGATGACAAGGAGATCGAGCGCATGTATTACTGGCATGCCCTGCCGGACGGCTGGGAAAACATGGAATACGATGATTTCCTGCGCCAACGCCGTGAATTGATGGCCAGGGTCATCCGCGACGCCTACCAGCATTTGGCAGGTGAAAAAGATGCGCAAAAGCCAGCGGCGGTTCCCGTGGCCATTCTGGTGGATGAGGGTGAGACAACTACGATCGAGTTCAAATCGACCCTGCGCATCAATCTGCACACGGGCGAAAAAGACCCGCGCATGGAGCTGTCTGTGCTCAAGACACTAGCGGCCTTTCTCAATGCCCACGGCGGTACGCTGATCATTGGGGTAGCAGATGATGGCGAGCCGGTGGGCATCGATGCCGACAAATTCCCCAATGAAGACAAGATGTATCTACATCTGGTCAATTTGATCAAAGACCGCATCGGCCCATCCCACATGATGTACCTTCACCCAAGATTTGATGAATACATGGGTTCACGGGTACTGGCCGTGGAATGCCTGCCGGCCAAGTCGCCAGTGTTCGTCAGGGATGGCAAGCAGGAAAGATTCTATGTCCGGACCGGTGCCGCGACCACGGAGCTGCAAGGCACACAGATGCAGGAATACATCCACAAACGCTTTGACAATTGATTGCCTCCACGTGTTTTGTTCAGGGGTCATGACCGGTCGTATCTCATATCCATGAGATTCGGCGCAACTTACCCAAAGTCAGGCCCAGGCCAAGGCCCGGGTGACTACCGCCCCAGACTCCGCATTGCCTTGCTCCCCGGCACATGCTTCTCCCCCCATTTGACCATCGCCTTCAGTACCGCCCCCAGCTCCCTGCCCTTGGGCGTCAGCAGGTATTCGTAACGGAGGGGGCGCTCCTGGTAGGGGTGTTTGCTGACAATGCCATGTTCCTGCAGCCGCTTGAGTCGGTCGGCGAGGATATTGGTGGGGATCTTCTCGGGGGCTTTCTGAAATTCGCCGTAGGTTTTCTTGCCGGCAAACAGATCGCGCACGATGAGCAGTGTCCATTTGTCACCGACGATATCGAGCGTGCAGGCCACAGGGCAGGTCGAGCGCCAGGTCTTGTTGGCAGTATTGGAGGACATGCCCGAATCATATTCCCATGACTAGAGACTTGCAATAAGCAAGTAAGTGCTCTAGCCTGTAGTGACTTTCAATTTGCAAGTATTGAGGGAGTAAAAAATGAAACGCGGTCGACAAGGGAAAATTTTCAGCATGGTTTTGCTTGCATGGCTGACACAGAGCTGTACCGCCGTGGATCACCAGGATTTTTTCTCGCAGTATGAGGAAGACTACAAGCAGCGGGTGGATTATGTCGAACACGATGTGCCGCGTGACGGCCTGAGTATTCGCGCTCGCGAATATGGTGCGGACAAGCCGGGACCCACGCTGATCCTGATGCACGGCTTTCCGGACAGCATGCATATCTACGATTGGCTCGTGCCTCTTCTGGCCAATGACCGGCACATCATCACTTTCGATTTCATCGGGTGGGGCGATTCCGACAAGCCAGCGGACCACCGCTACGACGTGGCCAGCCTGCGGCGAGACCTGGAAGCGGTGATCGAATATTTCCACCCCGGCGAGCTGGTGCTGGTGATGCACGACGCCTCCGGCCAGCCAGGGATCGACTGGGCGTTGATGCACCCGGAGCAGGTCGCGGGGCTTGTGCTGCTCAATACCTATTACACCACAGCACCAACCCTGCGCCCGCCCGAAGCCATTGACCTGTTTTCCACGCCCGGCATTCGGCGCGATATATCAGTATGGGCGACTACGCACTGGGATTATCTCTGGCAAAAGCGCTACAACGAGCAGATGGCACGTTTTTTCAACGACTCTGAGCGGTTGGAAACCTTCCAGAAGGTCATCGGCTATCAGTCGTTACAGATCCGCCCGGCGTTCTTCGGCCTCAATCGCGTGCTGCGCGACGAAGTGGCAAAGCGGCAAGCCCGCCTGCCCGATTTGAAAGCCTTTCAACCGCCGGTGCGCATCGTTTTTGGTCGTGACGACCCCTATCTGAATGCAGGCGTGGCGGAAGACTTCCATCGACTGTTCCCCCATTCAGAGCTGTACCTGGTCCCCGAGGCACGACACTTCGTCCAGATCGACCAACCCGAGCGGGTCGCTGCGATATTGCGTTCCTTTCCGGAATAACTGTCGTACGCCGAGCCATGTCCTGCCTGCCGGTTTCTGCAGCTTGCAGAATGGCCCCGCTCGTCGGCGAAATACAGCAGCGGCTCGCGCAACGTGCGCGCCTCATCATCTCCTTTTCGGCGTGAGTCCGCAGCAGTGTTCCGGTCTATTTGCATTTTTTTTCATGTAACGGGAATAAAACCACCCCCTGCCGCCATCTGTTGTACAAGCCGCAAGCATCAGCGGCTGCCGTCAACACTCACCACACTGGAGGAAACATGAAAAAAATCCTGACCCAAGGACTGCTCGTCCTGTCCCTGCTCGGGCTGCTGCCCGCCGTGACCCAGGCCGACAAGGAAAGCAAGCCCTTCGCCGAGGAACGCATCGTGCTGCAGATCAGCGACCCCAACCCTTTCAAGCAGACGCTGGTGCTGAACGTGGCATCCAACCTGCTGAAGGCCTACGGACAGGACAAGGTCGACATCGAGATCGTAGCCTTTGGCCCCGGCCTGCGCCTGCTGTTCAAGGACAATGCCAACAAGAATCGCATCGAGGGACTGGCCGGCAGCGGCATTCGCTTCTCGGCCTGCAAGAACACGATTGCCAACTTTACGAAGAAACTGGGCCACAGTCCGGAACTCAATGCCAATGCCGTGCCGGTATCTGCTGGCGTCGTGCGCATCATCGAACTGGAGAACCAGGGTTTCAAGCTGATCAAGCCCTGATCGCAACGCTCCACCCCAACACTACAAGAAAACCAACAGGAGGATTTCTTCCATGAAGCATACTATTGCCCGAAAACTGCTGCTGCCCGCAGCCATTTCCACCGCTCTGCTCAGCGCACCGGCCCAGGCCACCAACTGGCTGATGCTGCAGGGCACCGAGCCCGACAGCGCGGCGCCTCGCATCAAGATGTGGGGGTTCATCCAGACCCAGTACCAGAAGGATTTCAGTGATCCAAACGGCGCTGGCGGCTATATCCCGCCCAAGCTGATCGGCCCCAACCTGACGACCCAGGAACAATTCAATGTCAACCGTGCCCGTCTCGGTGCCCGCGGCACCGGTTTCCCGCTCGACGGCAAGGTGAACTACTTCCTGCTGACCGAGTTCGGCAACAACGCCATCACCGCACCCGGCGGCGATGCCGCACGCATCACCGATGCCAGCATCACGCTGAACCAGATCGACGGCATGCGAGTTCGCATGGGCCTGTTCAAGACCCCGGGACCGGAAGAGCTGCTGCAGGCCATCCATGTCTTCGATTACGTGAATTTCACCACCGTGACCAACCAGTTGATGCTGGAGCGCCTGCCCAACGACGCCTACACGGCGAACCAGCCGCCGGTTTCCCTGCCGGCAACCGTCTCCCCCTACCGGTTCGAGAAGCCGGTGGGCGCGGGCCGCGATGTCGGCATCCAGCTGTTCGACAGCTTCCGCAGTGGCGACTGGGAGCACAGCTACGCGGTAATGATCGGCAACGGCAACGGCCTGAATTTCGGCGATAACGACGACAACAAGGACAGCTACCTGTACTGGTCCTCCGAGCTGCTCTACGGCGGCAAGGGCCCGCGGCGTCAGGGTCTCAAGCTGTTCGCCTGGACCCAGAACGGCAAGCGCCTGCTCGACAACACCAACGATTCCGTGCACAACCCGCAGGAATACGACCGCAAACGCAGCGGCGTCGGCGTCAAATACCTCAAGAACCCCTACCGCGTCAGCTTCGAGTACATGAAGGGCGAGGGCATGATCTTTGTCGGCCCCGACAAGCCCACCTTTGACATGAACCCGAGCGTGCCGGTCGGCAATGGCGAGAACGGCAAGGCCTCGGGCTGGTATCTGGACGCCGGCTACATGATTCCCAACAGCAACTGGGAGCTGGACCTGCGCTACGACTACTACGACCGGCTCGAGGACGACAAGCTGGAAGTCGAGTTCAAGACCACCACCCTGGGCGCCCAATACGCCTTCAACAAGAAGACCCGACTCGTCATCAACTACGCGATGCGTGACTTCAGCGCACCCGAGTTCGGCAGCGGCGCCGGCCCCAACGCCAATCTCGACGGCGTGGACAACCGGCTGGCGATCCAGCTGACCCATATCTTCTGAAGCCTATTGGCTTTCTTCAACAGCACAGGAAAGTGCAGTTCTCTCTTCGCC
>WGBK01000016.1 GCA_015494335.1 Gammaproteobacteria bacterium
AAGCCCTGATCGGCAAGGGCGCGGCCCTGGGCACGACCCTGGCCTTCATGATGAGCGTGATCGCGCTGTCGCTGCCGGAGATCCTGATCCTGCGCAAGGTGCTCAAGGCGCGACTGATCGCAACCTTTGTCGGCGTGGTGGCCAGCGGTATCCTGCTGGTGGGCTTCGTATTCAATCTCGTACTTTGACGGAGACAGAAAATGGCTGAATTGCATACCTCGATCGTATCGCTGGTTTCCCTGGCCGCCGGCATCGCCAGCAACCATCCGGCGATGGGACAGTGCCAGCTCGCTCGCCTGCGCAAGCTCGGTGTCAGCGAGGAACACATCGCCGCGGTGGTGGAGATCGCGCGTCACATCCGCGATGAAGCCGCACAGAAGATGGATGCGGCCTTCGACGAGGCCAGCTGGCTGGAATCTGCGGAAACAGCGACCCCGGCCGAACCGGTCGCCTCTGGCGAGAGCTGCTGTTCGACCACGGCCAGTGGACAGTCCTGTTGCTGAATGCCCGATTCTTCCCGAATCAATGGGGCGGGCCAGGCAAATCACTTGTAACCCAAATTCTTAATCGTTGAGGAAAAATGAAATGAAAAACATCAAGATACTGGGCACCGGTTGTGCCAACTGCAAGACCACCTACAAGCTGATCGAGGATGCCGCGAAGGCCGCCGGCGTCGAGGTCGAACTGGAGAAGGTCGAGGACATGCCGGAGATCATGAGCTACGGCATCATGTCCACCCCCGGCGTTGTTGTGGATGGCAAGGTCGTCCATTCCGGCGGCGTTCCGAGCAAGGACAGCATCCAGGCCTGGCTGGCCGGCGAGGACAGTGGCTGTTGCAGCGGCAGCAGCCAGAGCAGCGGCTGCTGCGGCTGACCGGGCCACAAGCCGCGGGCTTCGGGTCCGCGGTTTGCAAAACGATCACCGCCCTGATGGAATGGGATCATGACTGAACAAGAGAGTTTTTCACAGCGGCTGGACGGACGCTTCGAGGGCATCCTGCAATGGGACCAGCTCGATGCCCTGTGGCAGCGTCTGAAGCAGGACCCGCAGGGCTGGTATTTCTACCAGGTGGGTTCGGCCGTGCCGGATCATCCGCTGGCGGAATCGGAACTTCCTCCGGCGCTGGATGAACTGAACGGCCTGCTGCGGCAGGAACATGACTACGACTACTGCGGCATCGTCTATGCCGACGATCCGGCGGACCCGCGGCTGATCAAGGTCTATGACCCGAACAACCTGGGTTCCTCCTGCGGTTGCAGTGGCGAGCGCATTCCGCCGCGCTGGATCATCAGCCGCTTCCCGCCAGAGGAAGTCCAGGATGAAGCGCCGACACCGAACAACCGCAAGCGCTGGTGGAACCGGCTGTTCCACCTGGGTTGAGATTGCCCCCCGCTTTATCTCTGCGGCTTTCAATAATCCGGCGCAAGGCGGGACTCCGGTATCCATCGCAGCAAGCCCTTGAAGTCGCGTACCCGTGGACATCCGTGAAAAACGCCGTGAATGCATCCCTGCAGGCTTGACTGCGGCATCCCTGCCGCAGACATTTTCACGGATGTCCACGGGTACGCCACTGTAGAGATGACATAGCACTCCAGTCGTGGTCAACCGTCTTGCCGGCGGCAGACAGATGTTCTACCATTCGCAGCCCGACATGAATGAACGTTAATTCACGATGATGACATCTGCCATCCCGGTATCCGAGGTCGATACGACCCGCGATCGCCTGCTGGAAGCCGCCGTAAAGCTGTTCGCTGCCAAGGGGTTTCGGGGCGCCTCCCTGCGCGAGCTGGCCGAGGCCGTGGGGATCACCCCGCCGGCGCTGTACAACCATTTTTCGAGCAAGGAGGCCCTGTACCGGGCCGCGGTGCGGGAAACCTTCGAGCGCAGCGGCGGACGCCTGCTGGCGGCCCTGCAGACGCAGCGCCCGCCCCTGGAGCGTCTGCGCGAATTCCTCCGCGAACTGGCCACCGAAACCCGGGAGCGTACCGATTTTCGCCACCTGTTGATGCGCGAGCTGCTCGATGGCGACCGCGAGCACCTGGAGTTTCTCGCGCGCCAGGTCTTCGACCCGGTGATGGAACCCCTGATGGAGCTGGTACGCGAGCTGTCTCCGCGGGACGATGCCTTCCTGGTGGCGATGATGATCATCGGCATGGTCAAGCAGTGCTCCGACATGATGGTGCTGCAGCCCTGTTCCCGCCTCGACGAGGAAGGAGACCGCAACCCGCAACAGATCGCCGAGCAGGCCCTGCGCCTGATTGGCCCCCATTTCACAGCCATCAACGGCAAGTACGAGCCGAACCGGGAGATCACTCCATGAAGCCATTCCTGAGCATGCTGCTGGCCCTGGCATTCGCCAGTACTGCGGCCTTTGCCGCCGAATCCACGCCCGTGACCACGGTACAGGCCGAGCAGGGCCCGATCGCGGAGACGACCCGCGTGCTG
>WGBK01000017.1 GCA_015494335.1 Gammaproteobacteria bacterium
CAATTCGGCTACCGCAAGTCCAATGTCGAGTTCCGCAAGGGCTATATCGAGAAGCTCGATGAACTGGGGCTGGAGAGCGAGAGCTTCGATCTGATCATCTCCAACTGCGTCATCAACCTGTCACCGGACAAGGAGGCGGTGTTGCGCGAGGCCTGGCGATTGCTCAAGCCCGGCGGGGAGATGTATTTTTCCGATGTCTATGCCGACCGGCGCGTACCGGCCCATTTGCTCGAGGATCCGGTACTCTGGGGCGAATGCCTCAGCGGCGCGCTCTACTGGAACGATTTTCACAATTTGGCGAAGGCCGCAGGGTTCGCCGACCCGCGGCTGGTCGAGGACCGGCCGCTGGCCATCGACAACGAGGAGATCGCCGAAAAGCTCGACCCGATCCGTTTCTTCTCCGCCACCTACCGCCTGTTCAAGCTCGACGCCCTGGAAACCCACTGCGAGGATTACGGCCAGGCCGTGCGCTACCGTGGCGGCATCGCGCATCACGAAAACCGTTTCCTGCTCGACAAGCACCATGCCATCGAAAAGGGTCGGATCTTCCCGGTCTGCGGCAACACCTGGCGCATGCTCCGTGACACCCGCTTCGCCCCGTTCTTCGAGTTTTACGGGGATTTCAGCCGGCACTACGGCATCTTCGACGGCTGCGGCACGACCTTGCCCTTCGACGACAGCGCGACGGACGGAGCGTCCAGCGGCTGCTGCTGAAGGGGCATCCTCAGTCCTTGAGCTGCTTCTTCAGATCCTTGTAGTCGATGTGGCGCACATCCTTGCCGCGCACCAGGAAGATGACATATTCGCAGATGTTGCTGGCATGGTCGCCGATGCGCTCCAGGGCTCGGGCGCACCAGCTCACGCGCAGGGCGTTGCGGATGTTGCGCGGGTCTTCCATCATATGGGTGATGAGCTGGCGGCTCAGGGCATCGTATTCCTTGTCGATCTTGTTGTCCTTGCGGATGGTCTTCAGCGCGGCCTCGTCGTCGAGGCGGGCAAAGGCGTCCAGTGCCATGCCCAGCATGCGGATTACCCGGGTTCCCAGGTTTTCCAGTTGGGCATAGTCGGATGAAGCACTGCCTTCCTCGATGCGGTCGAGTTCGAAGCGGCCCAGTTTTTCCGCCTGGTCACCGATGCGCTCGAGGTCGGTGATGGTCTTGATGATGGTGACCACCAGTCGCAGGTCGCTGGCGGCGGGCTGACGGCGGGCCAGGATATCGACGCATTTTTCGTCGATGCTGACTTCCTGGGCATTGATCTTGTAATCGCTGCTGGCCACCTTTTCCGCCAGTTCGGCGTTGGATTCCAGCAGGCTTTGCAGCCCGTCGGCAACCTGCTGTTCGACCAGGCCGCCCATGTGCAAGACCTGGCTGCGCAGGTCTTCCAGTTCGTGATCGAAGCGCTTCGAGATGTGTCCGCTGATGTGGGGTTCGTTCATGGCGTTATCCGAATTTTCCTGTGATGTAGTTTTCCGTTAGCTGATGGCGAGGGTTGGTGAATATCTGGTTGGTTTCACCGACTTCGATGATCCTCCCCATGTGAAAATAGGCCGTGCGCTGGGAGACGCGGGCGGCCTGTTGCATCGAGTGGGTGACGATGGCGATGCTGTAGTTGACGCGCAGCTCGTCGATCAGTTCCTCGATGATGGCAGTGGCGATCGGGTCCAGCGCGGAAGCCGGCTCGTCCATCAGGATGACTTCGGGGCCGACGGCAATGGTGCGGGCGATGCACAGGCGCTGCTGCTGGCCGCCGGAAAGCCCGGTGCCGGGTGCATCCAGACGATCCTTGACCTCTTCCCACAGGCCGGCGCGGCGCAGGCTGGTTTCGACGATCTCGTCCATTTCCGCGCGGTTGCGGGCCAGGCCATGCAGCTTCGGGCCGTAGGCCACGTTGTCGTAGATCGACTTGGGGAAGGGGTTGGGCTTCTGGAACACCATGCCGACGCGGGCGCGCAGCAGTACCGGGTCCATCTTGCGGTCGTAGATATCCTCGCCGTCGAGTCGCAGTTCGCCTTCGACGCGGCAGATGTCGATGGTGTCGTTCATGCGGTTGAGGCAGCGCAGCCAGGTGGACTTGCCGCAGCCGGAAGGTCCGATCAGGGCGACCACCTCGTTGTTGCCGATGTCGAGGCTGGCATCGAAGATGGCCTGCTTGTCGCCATAGAAGACATTGACATGCCGGGTGGCGAATTTCGGGTCATCGAGCAAGGGCTCGCCGATGGTTTCTTGCGGGTAATCAATCATTGGGGTTCATACCGTTTGTAATGCGCGCCTACCAGCGACGCTCGAAATGCTTGCGCAGGAAGATGGCCAGGGCATTCATGATTGCGAGGAAGCCGAGCAGGACCAGGATGGTGGCCGAGGTGAGTGCCGTGAAGGCGCGTTCCGGGCTGTCGGACCACAGGTAGATCTGCACCGGCAGCACGGTGGCGGAATCGAAAATGCCCTGGGGAATGTCGACGATGAAGGCGACCATGCCGATCATCAGCAGCGGCGCGGTTTCGCCGAGGGCCTGGGCCATGCCGATGATGGCTCCGGTGAGTATGCCGGGCATCGACAAGGGCAGCACATGGTGAAACACCACCTGCATCCTGGAGGCGCCCAGGCCATAGGCGGCCTCCTTGATCGAGGGCGGGATCGACTTGATGGCGGCGCGCGCGGAGATGATGATGGTCGGCAGTGTCATCAGCGCCAGAACCAGGCCGCCGACGATGGGGGCCGAGCGGGGCAGACCGAAGAAGTTGATGAAAACCGCCAGTCCCAGCAGGCCGAAGACGATTGAGGGCACGGCCGCGAGGTTGTTGATATTGACCTCGATGAAGTCGGTGAAGCGGTTCTGCGGAGCGAATTCTTCCAGGTACAGCGCTGCCGCGATGCCGATCGGCAATGTCAGCACGAAGGTCACCAGCAGCGTCCAGAAGGAACCGGCCAGGGCGCCGCGGATGCCGGCCATCTCCGGTTCGCGCGAATCGCTGTGGGTGAAGAAGGTCGTGTTGAACACGGTGCGCAGGCGGCCGTCGACGCTCATTTTCTCGAGGATCTCGGCCTGCAGCGGGGTAATGCGGCTGACCTTGGTCTTCAGCTTGTACCAGGTATCCACATCGTCATCGGCCTTGAGCCAGATCTCCCGCGGCGGCCCGCCGATCCAGTCGGGATGGGCCGCGATCCGGTCGCGCAGCTCGAACTCGGCGCCGCTGGACACCAGCTTGTAGAGCTGCTTCTTCTGCTTGCGCTTGCGGATGTCGGGGAACAGCTCGCGCAGACTTTTCTTGATCAGCCCCTGCCAGTTGACCTGGCTCAGGATCTGTTCCGTGACCGGCGCGTCAGCCGGCAGGCCCAGGCTGTCCCGATCCATCGGCAGGGTCAGGCGGATCTCGGTGCTGCTGAAGGCCGGGAGGGCCTTGATGACGATATCGGTAAGCAGGAAGCCGAGGAACAGAAAACCGATGGATACGGCGATCAGCCCCCAGGCGCGGAAGCGGCGTTCCTTCCCGTAGCGGCGCTTCAGGCTCTGGCGAACGATTTCGGTCTGTTTGTTTGGGGGTTGCTTATTCATATTGCTCCCGGTACTTGCGTACCACGCGCAGGGCCACCACATTAAGCAACAGCGTGGTGACGAACAACATCAGACCCAGAGCAAAGGCGGCCAGGGTTTTTGGGCTGTCGAATTCCTGGTCGCCGGTCAGCAGGGTGACGATTTGCACGGTGACGGTGGTCACGGCCTCCAGCGGATTGAGCGTGAGGTTGGCGGCCAGACCCGCGGCCATCACGACGATCATGGTTTCGCCGATGGCGCGCGAGGCCGCCAGCAGAACCCCGCCGACGATGCCGGGCAGGGCGGCCGGAATGATCACCTGGCGCACCGTCTCGGAAGGGGTGGCGCCCAGCGCCAGGGAGCCATCGCGCATCGACTGGGGCACCGCGTTGATGACATCGTCGGAGAGGGAAGACACGAAGGGGATGATCATGACGCCCATCACCACTCCTGCGGCCAATGCGCTCTCGGAAGAAACATCCAGCCCGATGGACTGCCCCAGATTGCGCACCAGTGGCGCTACGGTGAGCGCCGCGAAAAAGCCGTAGACCACGGTGGGAATGCCGGCCAGGATTTCCAGCATCGGCTTGGCGAAGTTGCGCAGGCGGCGGCTGGCGTATTCCGAAAGATAAATCGCCGACATCAAGCCAACCGGGACTGCGATGAGCAACGCGATGGCCGAGATCAGCATGGTGCCGACGAACAGGGGCACGGCACCGAATGATCCGGAAGATCCCACCTGATCGGCACGGATGGCTGTCTGCGGGCTCCATTCCAGGCCGAACATGAAGTCGAACAGGGGCACGGCCTTGAAGAAGCGCAGGGATTCGAACAGCACCGACAGCACGATGCCGACGGTGGTGACGATGGCAATCGCCGAGCTGGCCATCAGCAGCAGGCGCATGACCCGCTCCACGCCGATTCTGGCGTGACGGCGCAGCAGGGCGCGGCTCGAGGCAAAGGCCAGGGCGGAAAAGCCAAGGGCAATGACCAGCCCGAACAGCAGCATGCTGCTCTGTTGCTTGTGCCGGCGATAGACCTCGATGGCCTTTTCGATGGTCGGGTCCTGGTCGAACTGCCCGGACTCGATCTTCAGCTTGATATCGTTGAGCGCCAGTCCTTGATGTTCCTTAGACTGGGAAAGCACGCTCTCGGGCAGGCTGGCCAGCAACTCCTGGTCGAGCAGTCTGGGCTCCAGCGCGAGCCAGACGAAGATCAGCAGCAGGGCCGGAAGTCCCGCCCAGAGGGCAGCCATGTAGCCATAGTAACGGGGCAGGGACTTGAGCTCGGTTTGCGGTCTCTGACGAGCCCGGCGGGAAGCCAGCATATACGCCAGAACCGTAAACACGAGGATCGCAAAAAGAATCAGTGACATGTTCATCGCGGTATC
>WGBK01000018.1 GCA_015494335.1 Gammaproteobacteria bacterium
AGTACTCCTACAGCCAGTTTCGACAACGCAGTCCGCGGGCGCGCACAGTGCGGCCTGCCTTTTATAAAACAATGAGTTAGGAGCCACAGGCCTCTCCCCTCTCGGCGTTGCGCGCCTTGGCAAGGGAACGACCCTTACCGGCGGCACGCGCCTTGACAGGGAAGAGGCCTGTGGCTCTGAATACGACATATTATGTGGCCGGGTTAATATTGTAGTCGATTCAATCGCCTTGCTGGGGATGGTCCAGCCAATGACCCTGCATGACTTCGACGCCCAGCGCCAGCAAACGGTCATGCAGCTCTTCACTGTCGACGCCGACCACGATCAGTTCCAGGCCCAGGGCATCGGTCATCGTCTTCAGGGACTGGTAGCGGCTGGTCAGCTCCTGGCCGGATTCCCCGGCCAGACGCCGCGCATTGACCTTGACGTAATCGAAGTCGGTTTGCTGCAGCAGTTCCAGCGGCAGCGCCGGATCGAGGTTGTCGATGCCGAAACGGTGCCCCAGCCCGGCAATACGCCCGGCCAGGCGCTCGCGCATCAGCGGGTGGCGCAACAGCACATGATGACTGGCCTCGATGCACAACAGCACCGACTGCTTGCGGCAATGCTGCATCAACCGCTCGAAGTCCGCCTGCCCCTCGGCGCACTCGAAGAAGGCCGAACTCAGGTTCAGCGCCAGCGGAGCTTCCGTGCGCTTGCAATGAGCCTCGCGGATCATCTCGAAAACCAGCCGGTCGATTTCCACGGACAGACCCAGGCCCGCTGCCATCGGCATGAAAACGGAAGCCGGGATCAGCCGCTGCTGGTCATCGTGAGCCCGAATCAGCAACTCCTGTTGCCGAATGCCGCCATCGGCGGTCAGGGCCGGTTCGGAAACCAGAAACAGGTTGCGCTGCTCGATCATGCGCTCCAACCAGGCGCGCCAGGCCATGCGGCCCCGGGGCAGGTCGAATTGCTCTTCCCCACCCCGCTCGATCGCGTAGGCGCCACGGCTCTCGGCCCGGGACAGCGCATAGTCGGCCGCGGCGAGCCAGTCGCCGAGTCGCCCCTGCCCCAGAGGCACCACGGCGCCGAGGGGATAGACCTCGGTTTCGACGCCATGCAGGGCCGGCAGTTCGCGCAGGCGGCGGAACAGGCTGGCCAGCATCTCCACGGCGGCTTCGTCGTCGCTTTCGAGCAGGAAGGCGAATTCCGCATCCGCCAGACGCGCCGGTTTTTCCGCGTGCAAACCCTCGTATTGCCCCTTGAACAGGTCGGCCAGTTCGCGCAGCAGACGGTCGCCCCATTCATAGCCGAGATACTCCCGCCGCTCGTCGAAATGACTCAGACGGATCAGGCACAGGCAACCGTGGAAGGCCGATGCCTCGCTCTCGGTCTGCTGCAGTTGCTCGAGCAGGTAGCGGCGGTTGCCCAGGCCGGTGACCTCATCGCGGTAGAGCAGGCGATGGGAACGATCCAGGTTGCGCTGTTGCTCGTCGAACAGGGCCTGCATGCGCTCGGAGAGGTGGTTCATCGCTTCCACCACGCTACGCAGCTCCGGTGTGCGCGGCAGGTTCTGCTGACGGACGAACTGGTTGCGCGACAGGGTATCGGCCTGCTCGCGCACCCGCTGCAGCGGACGCAGCAGGGCATGCAGCAGCAGCCACAGCAGCAGCATGGCCACCAGGAACAGCAACGCGAACCATTTCAGGGTGCTGACCAGGGCCTGGTACAGGCTGCTGTAGAAATAACCCGGATGCAGCACCACACGCAGGCGTCCGAGCTGGCTCCAGCCCTTCATCACCATGGTCGTGCCCTCGGCGGGTTTCAGCGGCAGCCAATCGATGAACCACTGCGGCACACCCTCGATGCGGATGCGCTGCCCCTTGGACTGGATCACTCGTCCATCTGCGCCGATCAGTTCGATCAGGCTGTAATAACCGGAATCGAAGACCGCGTTGAACAGGGTTTCCAGCGTCGCCGGGTCGTCGCCGTCGGGAAGGTTGCCGATGGCCAGACCCAGGGTGGTGGCCATGTCCTGGGCCGTGGTCTGCATCTGACCCTGCAGGAAACGGGCGTTCTGCTGGAAGTTGTTGACCAGGAGAATCCCGGTC
>WGBK01000019.1 GCA_015494335.1 Gammaproteobacteria bacterium
GTCGCCGTGCCCATAGCGCAACAGCCGGGCATCGCTGAGGCGGGCGCCGTCGATCAGCGAGGCGTGGTCGAGTCGATCCTGGAAGATCGCGTCATGGCGATTGCACAGGGCCGTCGGCACCGCGAGATTGGCCATGTAACCGGTACTGAACAGCAGGGCGCGCTCGCGTCCGGTGAACTCGGCCAGCCGGTCCTCGCACTCGGCATGGCGACCTGCGACAGCTGGAATCCCAGCTCAACACACAACCCGAGGCGCGCCGGCGCCTGATCATGGTCGACGGCGTTTTCAGCATGGATGGCGACCGGGCCGATCTGAAAGGACTGGCCGCGCTGGCGGAACAGTATGATGCCTGGCTGATGGTGGATGATGCCCACGGTTTCGGCGTGCTCGGCGAACGGGGCGCGGGCCTGTGCGAGGCCGAGGAGCTGGATACTGGACAGGTGCCGATCCTGATGGCGACCTTGGGCAAGGCGGTAGGGGTGTCCGGCGCCTTCGTTGCCGGCAGTCACGCGCTCGTCGAAACCCTGATTCAGCGCGCGCGCAGCTATATCTTCACCACCGCCGCGCCGCCGGCCCTGTCCGCGGCGGTGATCAAAAGCCTGGAACTGATCGAAAGCGAAGCCTGGCGGCGTGACAAGCTGCAGACGCTGATCGCCTACCTGCGCGAGCAGGCCCAGGCGAAAGGCATCGAGCTGATGCCCTCGGACACGCCGATCCAGCCGCTGGTCGTCGGCGACAACGAGCGAGCCCGGCGGATCAGCGAGGCCCTGTTCGAAAAGGGGCTGCTGGTGCCGGCGATTCGTCCGCCGACGGTACCGGAAGGCACGGCGCGCCTTCGCATCACCCTGTCAGCGGCCCACGAAACCGGCGATATCGACCGTCTGCTCGAAGCGCTCGCGCCGCTGCTTGACGCGACCGAGGATGAATCGCCGGCTACTTGATCAGCCCGGCTTCCTTCTCGAACTTCTTCACCAGTATGCCTTCCTCGCCGCAGCAGGAAGCGCTGCACTTCTTCACCGAGAGGACTTCTTCCGCCGGCTTGCCGAGCCAGTCGGCCACGCTGAGGTTGTCGCTGGCGCAATCGCAACTGATGTCGGCATGGGCATGGACATGCTGCAGGCCAATGGCCCTTCCGGCCTCGGCCGCGGCCTCGATGACCGCCGGTTCCGTGGCCGGCACATCGGAGAGCTTGTAGGCGGGAAAGAAACGGGTCACATGCCAGGGGCTGTCGGCACCGAGGTGGTCGCGAATCCACTCGGCGATGCGGCGCAATTCGTCGGGGTCGTCGTTGCGGCCGGGGATGATGTTGGTGCGGGTCTCCACATGCACCCCCAGGGCATGAGCCTGCTCGATGGATTCGAGCACCATCTGCACGTCGCTGACCGGGCAGATGTCGCGGTAGAAATCGTCGGACAGGCTCTTGATGTCGGAACAGAGTACATCGATGAAGGGCGCGATTTCCTGCAGCGCTTTGTGGGTGACAAAGCTGTTGGAGACATAGACCGTGTACAGGCCCGCCTGCCGCGCCAGCCGGCTCACGTCGATCACATACTCCAGCCATACCGCCGGCTCGGAATAGGTGAAGGCGATGCCGTCGGCGCCGTGGCGCTGCGCCAGTTCCACTACTTCCTCCGGCCGTACCCAGGCATCGGTGGACTCGCCGCGCGCCAGCCGGTCCAGCGCCTCGGTGCCCCAGGATATCTCCAGGTTGTGACAGCCGGGACAACGGAAGTTGCAGCCATAGCTGCCGATCGACAGGACCTTGCTGCCGGGACGGAAATGGTACACCGGCTTGTTCTCGATGGCCTCGAGATCGATGGCCGAGATGATGCCGTAGGACAGGTTGTAGAGGGTGCCGTTGCGGTTCACATGAGCCTGGCAGAAGCCGCGCTGGCCATGGCGCAGACGGCAGCGCCACAGGCACAGGTTGCACAGCGTATCGCCGTTTTCGAGAGGGGTCTGGAGGCGGGTTGGCACCAGCTGGTAGCGGTCGGGCATGGTAGGCATGATCTCGTCAAGGGGCTGCCGGATTGGAGCGGCGGGGGATTTTGGTCAATAATAGCCGACCCACGCTATCACAAAACCACGAAAAAGAGAGGAACGGAATGAAAAAACTGCTGCTGACGGGACTGCTGTTGCTGGGATTCAATCATCCTGCCCTGGCCGAGGAGATGTTCGAGCTGTCGGAACAATGCTCCGAGGATGTCATGAACATGATCAAGTGCAAGGTTGCCGAGGATGTCAGCTCCGATGACGCCATCGACTCGATGAAGCTGCGCGCCAACTTCCTCAACTTCAAGCTGGTGGGTCACATGCCCCTGTCCGAGCAGGTGAAGGCCATGGGTGGAGAATCTCCGCGCATGGAGATCTTCCAGTTCTGCGA
>WGBK01000020.1 GCA_015494335.1 Gammaproteobacteria bacterium
CTGGCCGCCGGAGAGCAGTACGCCGCGCTCGCCGACCAGGGTGTCGAGCCCCTCGGGCAGTTCCTCGATGAATTCCCAGGCATAGGCCTGTCGCGCGGCCTCGACGATACGGTCTTCGGCCACTTCGTTGAGGGCGCCGTAGGCGATATTGTTGCGCACCGTATCGTTGAACAGGCGCACGTCCTGGCCGACATAGGCGATCTGTCGCCGCAGGTCGGCCAGTCGATAGTCGCGGATATCATGTCCGTCGAGAAGAATCCGGCCCTCGCTGAGTTCGTAGAGACGCGGCAGCAGGTTCACCAGCGTGGACTTGCCGCTGCCGGAGCGGCCGACAATGGCCACTGTCTGGTTGGGGAAGACATCGAATTCCACGCCCTTGAGCACCTGCCGCTGGTGCCCCGGATAGCGGAAACCGACCTGTTCGAAGGCAATGCGGCCGCTGGCGGCCTCAAGGTATTTTTGTCCCGTGTCCTGCTCGCTCGGGCGAGACAGAAACTCGAACACGCTTTCGCCGGCCGCGATGCCCTTCTGGATCTTTTCATTCACTGACGACAGGCTGCGCATGGGCGCGAACAGGCTGGTCATGGCGAAGATGAAGGAGATGAAATCGCCCGAGGTAATGCGCCCCTCCATGGCCTGGGAGGTGGCAAAGGCGACGATCAGCGCAAAGGCGATGGCCACGATCAGCTGGATCAGCGGCATGCTGATGGCCTGGGCCGTGGTCATCTTCAGGTTGAGCCGGAGATTGCGCGCGTTGATACGCTCGAACTTGCGTTTCTCGTAATCCTCGCCGCCGAAGATGCGCACCACGCGATTGCCCTCGATGACTTCCTGGGCCACATGAGAAACCTCGCCCATGGACTTCTGGATGTTCTTGCTGATCTTGC
Source organism: Gammaproteobacteria bacterium (assembly GCA_015494335.1). Taxonomy (GTDB): domain Bacteria; phylum Pseudomonadota; class Gammaproteobacteria; genus S144-22. The sequence goes on from WGBK01000020.1 coordinate 888, forward strand.
GGAAGCGGCCGGAAACCTTGACCACGATCCAGAACACCAGCGGCCCGACGGTGAGAAAGATCAAACTCAGCTGCCAGCTCAGCCACAGCATGTAACTGAGCAGGACGACGATGCGCAGGCTGTCCTGTATGAACACTGTCAGCGCCGAGGACACCGAGGCCGCCACCTGCTCGATATCGTAGGAGAACTTGGTGATGATGGCGCCGCTCGAAGCCTTGTCGTATTCGCTGGTGGTCAGGGTCAGCAGCTTGTCGAACATCTGACGGCGCAGATCGTTGATCACCTGTCGGCCGATATAGGCCATGCAATAGGTGCGCAGGAAAGACGCCACCATGCGCACCACGAAGATGCCGACGATGGCCAGCGGCACCCAGCGGATGGTGGCCGGATCGCGCTTGATGAAGCCGTCGTCGAGCATCGGCTTCATCAGCCAGGCGAAGGCCGCCTCGGACAGCGCAAAAACCACCATCCCGAGAATCGCCAGACCGAACCAGGCCTTGTACTTCATTGCCAGCGCCACCAGACGCCGGTAGGCGCCCAGTCCGCGGGTTTTCGGTTCCTGCCCGGCTTCTGGAGGCACGGCCGGCTTACTGGATCGGCTGGGTGGTGGCGATGGAAAGGCGTTTCAGCCCCATCTGCCCGATCACATCCATGGCCGTGACCAGGGACTGCACCGGCGATGCGGCATCGGACTGGATCACCACCGGACGATCCTTGTCACTGCCGATGAGACGGTGCAGCTCCAGGGTCAGCAACTCGCCGGTGGGCGCCTTGAGCCGCTTGCCGTTGACGAAGAAATTGCCGCGCGGATCAATGCTGACGATAACCTTCTGCGGCGCCGGCGGCTTCTTTTGCGCGCTGGCCTCAGGCAGCTGGATCTTCAGCTCCGAGGTGGTATCGAAGGTGGTGGAAACCATGAAGAAGATCAGCAGCAGAAACACCACGTCGATCAGTGGCGTCAGATTGACCTGGCTGTCGTCCTCCCCATTGCGACTGCGGAATTGCATAGGGGTGCCTCTAGAAATCCGGATTTTTTCGTGAGTGCAAGGAAGCACCGCGCGCAGAACCGCAGTGTATATGTGAATACATGAGGATTCGAGCACGGAGCTGACGCCGCAATCGCAGAAAAAGACGATTTCCACAGGCGCCCATGGGTTAGACGGCCTCCGGCGGGCGCTCACCATGCAACACCTCGACCAGCTTCATCGCCTCCTGCTCCATGCCGACCACCAGTTCATCGATGCGGCGTTTCAGGTAGCGGTAGAAGATCACCGTCGGGATGGCCACGCTGAGACCGGCCGCGGTGGTGATCAGCGCCTCGGAAATGCCCCCGGCGAGCAGCGTGGGATCGCCGACGCCAACGGTGGTAATTGCGGTAAATACCTTGATCATGCCGATGACCGTACCCAACAGGCCGAGCAGCGGCGCGATGTTTGCAATGGTGCCAAGGGCATTGATGAAGCGCTCGAGATCGTGAGCCACGAATCGTCCGGTCTCCTCGATGCTTTCGCGCACCACCTCGCGCGGCAGATGGCGATTGATCAGTCCTGCCGCAAGCACCTTGCCCAGCGGGGAGCCCTGCTCGATCTCGGTGATGTGCTGTTCGGTCAGCTGATTCTCGCGCAGCAGCTTCCAGATCGCGGGCATCAGCTTCTCCGGAATCACCTTCTTGCGCTGCAGCGTCCAAAGTCGTTCGGCGATGATGGCAAAGGCAATCACCGAGCTGAGCAGGATCGGATACATGAGCCATCCGCCCGCTTGAACCAGTTCCAGCATGGATTCTCCCTAGTGTGTGGCTTGATTGCGAATGCGCGGCATGATACTGAATATTCGGCCTGCCGGCCATCGCCGCGAGACCCTGCGGCGAAGACTCATCGCCACAGCCTCGGCCGTTCGCGCCGCATCGAGCGCAGGGTGCAGCCCTTGGCGCAGAAGATGCGCAGAGCGCCTTCCTCCGCCGTGTTCCACAGGCGCGCACTGCTGTTTCGGTAACGCTCGACCACGCTCTCGCGCGGGAAACGCCAGCGATTGAGAAATCCGGTGGTGAAAACCGCATCCCTGGCGGCTACCGCATCGATGAAGGCCCCGGTCGAGGAACTCCTGCTGCCATGATGGGGTACGATCAGCACATCGGCCCGCAGATCCTGCCGGTCTTGCGCCAGCAGCCGGATCTCCTGGCCACGCTCGATATCGCCGGGCACCAGCAGCGATGCACCGCGAGCGGATCGGACACGGAGCACGCAGGAACGATCGTTCTCGCTGCGTTCGTCCGGCGCGGTAACGGGCGTGGACAGGTAACGGAACTCAACGCCGTCCCAGCGCCAGGCGGGCTGACGGTGGCAATCGCGCCAGGCGGAGCGTTCGGGGAATTTGGCTCGGGTTTCCCTCGGCGTGCCGGTATCGACGACCGCATCCGGCCAGCGCCCGGACAGGGCCAGAAAGCCTCCGACATGATCCTGGTCCTCGTGACTGAGGACGATGCGGTCCGGCTCGCGGATGCCACGCTGGTGCAACACGGGCAGTACGGCCCATTCACCGAGGCTGTAGCCCTGGCGCCGGCCCGGCCCGAAATCGTAGATAAGACTGTGCTCGCGGGTGCGAATCAGCAACGAAGTCCCCATGCCGACATCCAGCACCTCGGCCACGAAGGTACCTGGCGGAATCTCGGCAGAGCGATTCCACTGCGGCCACAACAGGGGCAGCGGCAGCAGCAGCCAGGCCGCGCGGCCACGCAACATCCCCCGGGGCATCAGGACAGCCAGCAGCCCCAGCAGCAGGGCCCACAGCAGCCAGCCGGGCGGCGTCACCATCGGCCAGGCCGCGAGACCCGCATCGCGCAAGGCGCCGAGATAGGTCATCAGTCCGTCGAGCAGCCGGTCCAGCAGGCGATAGGCCGGTTGCAGCCAGTCGCCGGGCAGGCCAGCCAGAACCAGCAGCAGGAAATTGAAGGGCACGATCAACAGGCTAACCAGCGGTACCGCCAGCAGATTGGCAAACAGGCTGGCGGGATGGATCTCGCCGAACACTGCCAGCCCCAGGGGCAGAAACAGCAACGAGAACAGGGCCTGGATGCGCAGCCCCTGAGCGGCTCTCTCCTTCCATCCCGGCTTGGGTTCATCACCGTATGCCAAAGCCGGCCAGCGCCACAGCCCGAAGGCGATCACGCACAGTGCGCTGAAGCTGAGCCAGAAAGAGGCCGAAAGCACCGACAGGGGGTCGATCAGCAGCACCAGGATGACCGTGGCACCCAGCACATCCAGCAAGCGACTGCGCCTCCCGATCAGGAAGCCCAGCGTAAGCAGGGCGAGCATGATGACCGCGCGCAGGGCTGGAATGGCCAGCCCGGACAACAGCGCATAGCCGAAACCGCCGGCCAGGGCCGCAATCCAGGACAGGCTGCGCCGATTCAATCCCGTGCGCCAGAAACCCAGACGCCACAGCCACCGGCCCAGCCAGTGGAAACCGAAGGCCACGATACCGATGTGCAGCCCGGACAGGGCAACCAGATGAGCGGTACCGGTCTGGCGCAGCAAATCCCGTTGCTTGCGCGGGAGATTGCCGCGATAACCCACGGACAGGGCCTCGATCAGGCCGGTGTTGCGGCAACCGCTGCAGAGTTCGCGCAGGCGCTGGACGATGCGATCGCGCCAGGCCGCCAGCGACCAGCCGCCCTCCTCGAGACGTTCGGCGGCCGGTTCCTTGCGCACCCAGCCAGTGGCATCGATACCGCGCTGCCACAACCAGCGCTCGTAGTCGAAGGCGCCGGGATTGAGATAGCCATGGGGCTGGCGCAGACGCAACGGCAGGCGCCAGACCTGTCCGGGCCGAAGGGTCGGTGGAGCGGCACGCCAGCTCAATCGCAGCAGTCGGGCACGCGTGGGGATCGGATTCCCGCTTTCATCCTCGAGCCGCTGCAGCAGAAATTCGAAACGCTGGTCAGGCCGCCCCGGGCCGAAGTTCGGCTTGCGCTCGATCAAGCGTGGAATGGATTTCACTTCCCCGACCGCGACGACTCTTCTATCATTCAGCCCTTCCTCGAGGCGATGCTGCAGGCGCCAGTGGTTCCATCCCGAAGCGTAGAGCGCTCCGGCCAGGGCCCAGAGCAACAGACGATGACCGTGTCGTGGAGGCGGAGCGATCCCGAGCAACAGCAGGATCAGCGGCAGAGCGGCGACCCACAAAGGGTCGAATGGCTGCGGAGCCAGTGCGGCGGTCAGAATACCCGCCAGAAAGGCCAGTCCAGTGGCAAACATTGCGCTACGATCCCTGTCACGATTGTTTTTTGTAGTACCTAATTTACCCAACCGGCCCGCAAACTCAACACCATGCCCAGCATCCGGCCATGCCACGCAGAACCCTGAAGAAATTCCTGCCGCATCACAGCAAGGTCACCGGCAATCCGATGATCCAGAAACTCGGTCCGCGACTGAAGGATCCGGGTCTTTGGCACATCAATCGGCGTTCGGTATCCGGCGCTGTTGCGGTTGGCCTGTTTTGCGCCTTCATACCGGTTCCGTTCCAGATGTTCCTGGCGGCCGTGGGAGCAGTGCTGTTCCGCGTCAACATCCTGATTGCGGTACCGCTGGTCTGGGTCAGCAACCCGGTCACGATGCCGCCCCTGTTCTATTTCTGCTATCGGGTGGGGCTGTTGATTCTCGGCCATCCGGCCGATTACCAGGCCTTCGACTTCGAGCTTTCCTTCGAATGGCTGTTACACGAGCTGCGCTATATCTGGCAACCCTTCCTGCTGGGTTGCCTGGTGGTCGGCTCGAGCAGCGCGGCTCTCGGTTACGCGGCCGTGCGCGGACTCTGGCGTTACCAGTTGGTGCGCCACCTTCGCCATCGCAAACAGCGCCATTCGCGTTGAATCAACCTGCAAGGACCGCAACATGTGGCCACTGATCGGCACCTTTCTGACCCTGACACTGCTGACCTTGTTGCTGGGCGCCTTCTGCGCCTGGCTGCAACGGCATTTCGACGGCATTACGGTTTCCGAATGGCTGCTGGATCATTTCTACTGCCCGGCGGGGCGCGTGCTGCTGCTGATCCTGGCCTGCCTGTTGCTGTGGCCACAGATCGATCCCGCGCTGGAATACGGACAGATGTTCGACCTGCTCGGCGATGGCGACTTTCTCGTCAACAGCCTCAATATCGTCTTTCTCAGCAGCCTGGTGCTTTCCTTTCTTCCCGTGGTCGGGCACCCGGCCATCGGATTGCCGATCCTGTCGGCGCTGGCAACCGCCGTCGTCGCCCGCCATGCCCTGCCCGACCTGCCGGCCGAACCGCGCTGGTGGCCGGATCTGGCCACGGCAATCAAGATGCTCGTCATCGCTCTTGGCGGTTACCTGGCGATCCGCCATTTCGCCGGCCGCATGGCGCGAGCCTATGACAATCACTACCTGGTCAGCGGCAGCATCGTGCTGTTCAACGACTGGCTCTACCTGCTGTTGCAGGTGCCGCTGATTCTCGTCTATGGCTCGGGCCTGAAAGGCCTGCAAGCGGCCGGAGGCTGAGTCGGGTCCGGCCGGACAGGCCTTCAGGCAACGGGGCCGTCCGCGATCAACCGCCCTTCCCGCACTTCCCATTGCCGGTCCATGCGTTCGGCGATACCACGGTCGTGGGTGACAATAACCAGCGCCGTACCCACCGCCCGGTTCAGTTCCAGCATCAGGGTCAGCATCGCGGCAGCCGTTTTCTGGTCGAGGTTTCCGGTCGGCTCGTCGGCCAGCAGGCAGGCAGGGCGTGTGACCAGGGCGCGGGCCAGGGCAATGCGCTGCCGTTCCCCGCCCGACAACTCGCCCGGCTTGTGGTCGATGCGGTGAGACAGCCCCACCCGTTCGATCATCTCGCTGGCGCGTTGCCGGGCCTCGGCCCGATTCTCGCGCCGGATGCGCAGCGGCATCATAACATTCTCCAGTGCTTCGAATTCCGGCAACAGGTGATGGAACTGGTAGATGAAACCGAGATGACGGTTGCGCAGCGCGCCGAGGGCCTTTTCCGACAGCGCGTTCAGGGATTGCCCCATCACCCGGATCTCACCCTGGCTGGGTTGCTCGAGACCGCCCAGCAGATGCAGCAGGGTGCTCTTGCCGGCGCCGGAAGCACCGACGATGGCATGGCGTTCACCAGCCTGCACGGTCAGGTCCACCGATTCGAGCACCTCGACGGGCTGGTTGCCCTGCAGGAAGGTCTTGCCGAGCCCGCGGGCTTCGATGACCGGTGAATCACTCATAGCGCAGGGCCTCCGCCGGTTTGGTGCGCGCCGCCCGCAGGGCCGGGTAGATGGTCGCCAGCAGGGACAGCACGAAAGACAGCAGCGCGATGCGGATCACCTCGTCGACCTTCATCTCCGACGGCAGCTCGGCGATCGGGTAAACCCCGGGAGGCAGAAAACGGGTCTTGAAGAAATGCTCCAGCGCCGGAATGATGACATCGATGTTGCTCGCCACCAGCACACCGAGCACTACGCCGATCAGGGTGCCGATGAGGCCGATCAGCGCACCCTGCACCATGAACACGGCCGTCACCGAAGCGGGCGAAAGGCCCAGGGTGCGCAGGATCGCAATATCCGACTGCTTGTCGGTGACCACCATCACCAGGGTCGAGACGATATTGAAGGCGGCCACCGCCACGATCAGCGACAGAATGATGAACATCACCGTCTTCTCGGTCTTGACCGCCTTGAAATAATTGCTGTGGCGGCGGGTCCAGTCCGAAACCCAGTAGTCGCCGCCCAGTTCGCCGGCCAGGCGATAGCGTACCTCCGGCGCCTTGTCCATGTCCGCCACCTTGAGGCGCAGGCCGCTCATGGCGCCGTCCATGCGGAACAGTTTCGAGGCATCGGCGGCATGGATCAGGGCGCTGCTGCGGTCGTATTCATAAACCCCGATCTCGAACAGCCCGACCACGCGAAAACGCCGCAGCCGGGGCAGAAAACCGACCGGCGAAACCGTGGATTGCGGCGTGATCATCGTGACCCGGTCGCCGGGCGCGACATCCAGGGTATCGGCCAGGCCGGTACCGAGGATGATGCCGTATTCGCCGGCCTTGAGGTCGTCGAGGCTGCCGAACACCATGTGTTCGTGGATCTCCGACACCTCCGGCTCCAGCTCAGGCAGGATGCCGCGCACGATGGTGCCGCTGACCGCGCCCTTGTTGGACAGCATGGCTTCGGCATCGACATAGGGCGCAGCTCCGATCACCTCCGGATCCTGCAGCACCCGCTTGCGCAACGAGGGCCAGTCGCGCAGGCGGTTGTCGTAGCTCGATACCGAGACATGGGACACCATGCCCAGGATGCGACCCTTCAATTCCTGTTCAAAGCCGTTCATCACCGACAGCACCACGATCAGCGCCATCACGCCCAGGGTGATGCCGAACATCGAGATCAGGGAGATGAAGGAGATGAAATGGTTGCGACGCTTGGCGCGGGTATAGCGCAGGCCGATCCACAGTTCCACGGGCAGATTCATGGGGCGGGATTAAAGCATGGATACCCGACCCCTCCAAGCGACAGTTGCCGCCGGTGGGCGGCATGCTATAGTTCGGAACTAAGATAATGACTGAGTCATGGAGAAACCGATGACACGCACCACCGCATCCCTGCTGTTCGCTCTCGCCCTGTTCCTGCCGGCAGCCCATGCCGAGCGGGTCACGATCCCGGGCCATGTTCCCGCCGAACAGTCCCTGCCCATGCCCAGCCGCGGCATGAAGATGGATCGGGTACTGGCCGAGTTCGGCGAACCGAACAGCCGCAAGGGGCCGGTGGGCGACCCGCCAATCACCGTTTGGGATTACGGCAATTTCAAGGTCTATTTCGAGTACGACACGGTGCTGCACACGGTCGACCTGACCACCCTGGTCATGCCCGGCGGGACGACGGAATAAAATACGGTTTTATTCCGGAAATTTGCCTCCCTTCCCGGACTTTTCCCCGAGTTTCTTGATTATACCTTTAATATCAATCAGTTAGCTAAAGACTTTTTCGTTGCATCGCCCACGCCAATCATTACAATGGTTTCCCGTCGATAGCTTATAAGCTTAGACAGAGACCTTTGCACGAGCGATGCCTTGATCTTTTCGCTAACCTTCGCGAAAACCTGCAAGACACTCGTTCAAGGGCCTCCCGATCGACTCGTCCCCGACGTATCAAACCAGGAGAACCCATGAAAACCCTCATCAGCCTGCTACTCGCAGCTCTTTCGATTGCCCTGACCACACCCGCTTCAGCCGACGCCCGTCGCTGTTCCGCCTTCGCCAATGACCTTCAGCTCGGCCAGACCCTGATCTTTGCCGAGGACGAGAAGGAAAAGAAGAAAAACAAGGGCGAAGAAACCGAAGAAGAACCCGACTGCGAGTAATCCCCCCATTCCCTCCCATGCGGTTTTTCACGAAAAACCACATGGGTGAGAATAAAGGCGGCCAATCGGTCGCCGCATAACAATCCACAACCATTCCGTTAATGGAGGAAACAACATGAAGTTACGCACACTGCTGACTGCCGGTGCCCTGGCCCTGGGCCTTGCCTTTTCCGGTTTCGCCTCTGCCGCCGCCGTCAACATCACGCCGAAGCTCGAGAGCATCACCGTCAAGCACGGCGGAAAGATGGTCAAGATCATGCGCAACCAGGATCAGAAGAACACGGTCAACCCGGCCTTCGCCAAGACCTCGCGCAAGTGCCCGCCCTTCTGCATCCAGCCGGCCAAGCTGGC
>WGBK01000021.1 GCA_015494335.1 Gammaproteobacteria bacterium
ATCCAGGGCATCCAGCGCCTGGCAGCGCCGGAGCATTCCGCCGAGGAAAGGCGCTTCAACCGGCGGGTGTCCTTCACGGTGGAGCTGCTGTCAACCGAGGCCGATGGGCCTTCCGGTCGGACGGAATGATGACTGGTGCACTTTTTTGCAATCCGGGACACGGTAGCATGCAGCAAGAGACGAAAATGTGAGCGTGTTCATGTACAAATTCAAGGTTTGCATGTTGGGTGCCTTTGCCGTGGGCAAGACTTCGCTGGTGCAACGCTATGTCAATAGCCTGTTCGACGATCGCTACCACACCACGCTGGGCGTCAAGATCGACCAGAAGGCCCTAGAACTCGATGGTCAGCAGCTGCAGCTGATCCTGTGGGATCTCGCCGGCGAGGACGAGTTCATGAAGGTGCGCGCGACCTACCTGCGAGGCGCCTCGGGTCTGATCCTTGTGGTCGATGGCCTCCGGCCGGATACCCTTGATACCGCCATTGACCTGTTGCAGCGTTTCAACGCGGATCTGCAACTCCCCTTCGTTCTCGCGATCAACAAGGCGGACGAGAAGGCCGCCTGGCAATTGCCGCGTCAGCGCATCGAGGAGTTGCGACAGCAGGGCTGGCCGATCCTGGAAACCAGTGCCAAGACCGCGGAGGGTGTGGACAACCTGTTCCTGCAGCTCGGCAGGGACATGCTCGGACAGGTAAAATCACAGGGACGGGAAGGAGATGGATGAGCATTTTCCCCAGCATGTACTGAACAAGATCCTCCAGGTTACCCTCGACTCTCAGGATTTTGCCTGGTTCTGCATCGATGCCGAGGGCCAACTGCTGAGCCAGGGTGGCCGTCTTGCCGAGGTGGGGCTCCCGAACTGGCGTCTCGGCGACCGGGTGCTCGACGATGCGCTTTTCCTGTCCGGTTTCCTGCCCATGGAAGACGACTACATCGGCCTGCCGGCCCTGCAGATCGATGACCGTCGGGTGGTCGATGTTCACCTGTTTCGCGACGGGGACCGGGTGTGGGTGCTGATGGCGGACCAGACCGAGCTGCTGGAATGGCAGTCGGTGGCGCGGCAGAAGGGCAACGAACTGCAACTGTTGCAGGAACAGTTGCGTCAACTCGAACGTGACAGCGATTGCGAGACCGATTTCTTCGAAGCGCTCAACATGCTGGCCCTGCGCCGCAACGAGGATGACAGTTTCCGCATTCTGCGCCCGGTCAGCGAGCGATTCCTCGAGATCTATCCCGAGTTGCTGGAATCGCCGGCGCACTTGTATCCGCAGAAGAAATTCCCCTTTATCGAAAACTTCCTGGCTGATGCCGAGGGATTGTGGGCACAGCCCGGCCAAACACAACGCCTGCGTTCCGGCCCCTGGGTGGAAACCGGTGCCGACGGAACGGAAATTCCGCTCGAAGCCAGCGCGCTCAACTGGCAGGGCAACAACCTGCTGTTCATAGAGATACTCGATGAATCCTACCGTCAGAATCACGCCTTCCTGCAGATCGGGCGAGAGGGCGAGCTGATCAAGAACATGCTGGAGCAGGAAGTGCGGCGCCGTACCAGCGAGATTCGCCGGCGCGAGGAAGAAATCGCCCTGCGCCTGGTCGCCGCCGCCGATTCCCGCGATGACGGCGAAACCGGCTCCCATATCCGCCGGCTCGGGCTCTACAGCGAATTGATGGCACGCCATCTTGGCTGGCCGCTGGACAAGGTCGAGGAAATCCGCATCGCGGCGCCAATGCACGATATCGGCAAGATCGGCATTCCCGATCACATCCTTCGCAAGCCGGGAAAGCTGACGCCGGAAGAATTCGAGATCATGAAAATGCACAGCCTGATCGGCGGCAAGATACTCGAACGCTCGGAAGCCAGCCTGGTGCAGATGGCGCGAGACATCGCGATGTATCACCATGAATGCTGGGATGGCGGCGGCTACCCGGAAGGACTGAAAGGGGAAGAGATCCCGGAAACCGCGCGCATCGTGGCAATCGTGGATGTGTTCGACGCCCTGATCCACAAGCGCGTGTACAAGGACGAGATCCCGCTGGACCAGGCCATCGAGATCATGCGCGAGGGACGCGGCAAGCAGTTTGATCCGAAACTGTTCGACCTGTTCCTGTACCTGCGCGAGGACATGGCGCGCATCGCGCGCGATTATACCTGCTGAGCGCCGTGTGCCTGTTTCCCGGTCATTTGCAATACCAGTCGCGCCATGCGTCCGGCACCGTCACCCTCGCCGAGATTGCGGCGTACCTTTCGTAGTCCTTCGATAACCCCTTCGCGATAGCTTTGGTCCTCGAGCAGGCGGTCGATCTCGTCTGCTATATGGACGGGTGTGGCCTGATCCTGCAGCAGTTCACGCACCGCACCGCCAGCGCCGACGATGTTGGCCAGCCCGATATGGTCTATGGTGATCAGCCGGCTCATGATCTGCCAGGACAGCCAGGACATGCGATAGACGATGCACAGCGGGGTTTCGAGCAGGGCGATCTCGAGGGTGACGGTGCCCGAGCAGGAGGCGATGGCGTCGCAGGCGTTGATGACGTCGTAGAGGCGGTCGGAGGTCAGGGTCAGGGGCAGCCCGCGCGACCGGCAGCTGGCCTCGATGGTCTCGTGGTCCAGGGTTTCGGCCACCGGCAACAGGAAATGAAGGTCGGGATGGCGACGATACAGCTCCTCGGCGCTGTCCAGCAGCAGGGGCAGCAGGCGTTCGATCTCGCTGCGGCGGCTGCCCGGAAACAGGCCCACCAGCCGCGCCTCGGCAGGGATACCGAGCCGTTGCCGCTCGCTCTCTGCATCGGCCTCGATGCGCACCTTGTCCACCAGCGGATGGCCGACGAAGGTCACCGGGATGCCGGCCTTGCGGTAGAAACCCTCCTCGAACTGGAACAATACCGCCATGTGGTCGATGGCCGCGCCGATCTTGCGGATGCGCTTGGGTCGCCAGGCCCAGACCTGGGGGCTGATGTAGAACAATACCGGAATCCCCAGTGACTTCGCATGGCGCGCCATCTTGAGGTTGAACTCGGGGTAGTCCACCAGCACCAGCAGGTCGGGGCGCTGCTGTTCCAGCCGGGTTTTTACGATGTTCATGGCCTGCTTGATCTCGCCCCAGTGGCGCAACACCTCGACGATACCGACCACGGCAATGCTGGCGGAATCGAAGAAGACCTCGACCCCGGCCGCCTTCATGCGCTCGCTGCCCATGCCACTGACACGGATGGCAGGCTCCAGTTCGCGCAGTCTTTCGACCACCTCGGCCGCATGGGCATCGCCGGAGGCCTCTCCGGCGAGCATCATCACATGGGGGGCGTCAGCCAAGGCCTTACAGGGCCTCCCGGATTGCGCCGCAGACCGTCTCGATCTGTTCCTCGGTCATCTCCGGGAACACCGGGAAGGAGAGGCAGCGGCGGCTGGTTTCCTCGGTCACCGGCAGCGAGACCCGGGGCGCATCGGCGAAGGCCTTCTGCTGGTGCAGCGGGATCGGGTAGTAGACGGCGCAGGCGATCTGCTTCGACTGCACATGGTTCTTGATGGCGTCGCGCCGGGTTTCGTCGCAGAGCAGGGTGTACTGGTGGAAGATGTGATCGCGATCGTCGGGGATGGCCGGGGTTTCGAGGCCCGTGCCCTCGAGCAGACGATTGTAGCTCAGGGCCACGCGCAGACGGTTCTGGTTGTAGTTGTCGATGCGCTTGAGCTTGATGCGCAGCACCACGGCCTGCAGTTCGTCGAGACGGCTGTTGTAGCCGATCACATCGTGGTGGTACTGCTGACTGCTGCCGTGGTTGCGCAGGATGCGGATCTGCTCGGCGATGGCGTCGTCGTTGGTGGTGACCAGGCCGCCGTCGCCGAAGCCTCCGAGGTTCTTGCTCGGGAAGAAGCTGTAGGCGCCGGCATCGCCGATGCCGCCGGTCATGCTGCCGTGGTAGGCGGCGCCGAAGGACTGGGCACAGTCCTCGATGATCTTCAGGTCGTTTTCCTCGGCGATGGCGCGGATCTCGTCCATGTCGGCCGGCTGGCCGAACAGGTGCACCGGCAGGATCGCGCGCGTGCGCGGAGTGATTGCGGCGCGGATAGCCTGCGGATCGATATTGAGGCTGCCGGGCAGGATGTCCACGAACACCGGGGTGGCGCCGCAGTAGCGGATGGCCTCGGCGGTGGCGATGAAGGTGAAGGCGGTGGTGATGACCTCGTCGCCCTCGCCGATGCCGGCGGCGAGCAGGGCCAGGTGCAGGGCATCGGTGCCGGAGGCGCAGCCGAGGGCGTGACGCACGCCGAGGTAGTCGGCGGCTTCCTGCTCGAAGGCCTGCACATTGGGGCCGAGGATGTAGCGGGCATCGGCCAGCGCCTGCAGCATGGCTGGTTCGATTTCGTCTTTCAGCGTCTGGTATTGACCCTGCAGGTCGACCATCGGGATTTGCATGGAGTTACCCCTGGATGAGTTGAGTGATTCGGGTGGCGGTTTCCAGCGCGCGCTTGCCATCCTCGCCGGTGACCTTGGGGCGCCGGCCGGTCCGGATCGCCTCGATGAAATCGAGGATCTCGAGGTTCAGCGCATCGCTGTTGTCGTATTGCCGTTCCTGGTGCGTGATGCCGGGGAAGCCGTGCTCGTCGGTTTCATCGCCCTTGCGGTTGACGGCGAGGATGCGATCCTGGAAATCGGCGGAAATGTAGGTGTCCTTCTGAAAGATGCGCAGCCGGCGTTCGCGCTTGCGGCTGATGCGGCTGGCGGTGACATTGGCGACGCAGCCGTCCTCGAATTCGAGCCGCGCGTTGGCGATGTCGATTTCGTCGGACAGCACCGAGATGCCGCTGGCGCGGATGTCGCGGATCGGGCTGTCGATGAGGTCGAGGATGATGTCGATGTCGTGGATCATCAGGTCGAGTATGACGCTGACGTCGGTGGCGCGGGGAGTGAAGGGCGCCAGCCGCGTGGATTCGATGAAGCGCGGCCGGTCGAGGATCTCGTCGATGTCCATCATCACTGCGTTGAAGCGCTCGATATGACCCACCTGCAGAACCCGCTGTCGTTGCCGGGCCAGCTCGATCAGTTCCCGGGCCTGTTCCACCGTTTCGGTGATCGGTTTCTCGATCAGGCAGTGGATGCCGGCCGCTAGCAGCTCGCGGGCGATCTCGTAATGCAGGCTGGTCGGAACCACCAGACTGACCGCATCGACACGGTCGAGAATCTCTTTATAATCGGTGACCGCTTCCGCGCCGTGCTGGTCTGCGATGCGGCGGGCGGTTTCGGCGTCGCGATCGACCACGGCCACCAGCTCGCAGTCCGGGTGAGCGGCGTATTTTTCGGCGTGGAACTTGCCCAGATGGCCCACTCCGACGACCGCGGTTCTCAAGGGTTTCGACATCTTCTCGTGCTCGCTGAAAAGCG
>WGBK01000022.1 GCA_015494335.1 Gammaproteobacteria bacterium
ATATCGCTCTAGCTCGGGATCGGGGTCGCCCAGAAAACAGGGAAGAATGGACAGCCCCGCTCCCTGTCGCAAGGCGGCCTGGGTCAGCAGCGTGTCGTCGACATAGAAACGGTGCTCCTGCTCTTCGCAGCACTCCCGGGTCCAGGCTCGGTGAAAACGACAGCATTCCACCCCCAGCCACTCCGCCTCCCCGCCATTCTCTTCCAGGTTCCTGATGTAATCCCGGCTGCCGTAAATGGCCGAAGCCACCCGGCTGACACGCTTCCCGATCAAGGTATCCGGAGGAGAATTGGTGAGACGGATCGCGACATCGGCATCCCGCTGGGCCAGGCTGGCATCCCGGTTGGAGGTCATCAGGTGGAGGGTCACTTTCGGGTTCCTGCGGCTGAACTCGGCGAAGATCGGCATCAAGACCGTGGTGGCCAGATTGTCGATGGTGGTTACCCGCAGCGGCCCTGACAGTTTCAGGTCCGCTCCCACCACAACACCATCCACCGACAACACTTCCTGCTCCATTCGACCCGCGGCCTGCATCAGTTTCTGCCCCGCCGCCGTCAATGCGCAGCCCTGGGCAAGCTTGTCGAACAGGCGCACTCCCATATCTGCTTCAAGCTTGTTCACTCGGCGCGAAACGGTGGAATGCTGCAAATCGAGTTGCCTTGCTCCTCCGGAAATGGAACCCGCCCGGGCCACCGCCAGAAACACTCTCAAGTCATCCCAGTTCATAGGCCCTCCCGATACGCTGATCGGCCTGTCAATCCCTGCACATGGCGTTTCGATTTATTGGGAATGGTCAATGCGAATCATAACCCTAAACTGATCCTCACCCCACAACAACCACATAAGGAGAGGAGACATGAGAATCCAAACCCAGGAGCCGCAACCGACTTTCAACCCTGTCCTGTACAAGCAAACCACACTGGAGCAATGGAACCAGGCGGCCGAGGCCTGGGACCGCTGGGGACCACTGCTGTCCCAGTGGCTGGGCCAGGCTACCGAAACCATGCTCGATCTCGCGGGTGTCCACAAGGGCTTCCGTGTCCTCGACGTGGCCGCAGGAGCCGGCGAACAAAGTATTGCCGCGGCCCGTCGCGTCGGCCCACAGGGACAGGTACTGGCGACCGATCTGTCCCCCGAAATCCTGAAGTATGCTCGCCGCTCGGCACAACTGGCCGGGCTCGACAACATCCGTACCCAAGTCATCGACGGCGAGTGCCTGGATGATCTGGCGGACGGGCCGTTCGATACGGTCATCTCACGTGTCGGCCTGATCTATTTCCCGGATCAACAAAAGGCCTTGCGCGGCATGCGCAACAAGCTGCGCGAAGGCGGCAGGGTGGCCGCAATGGTCTATGGCTCCGCCGAGTGCAATGGTTTCTTCTCCCTGCCCGTATCGATCATTCGTCGACGGGCCAAGCTGCCACCCCCACTGCCGGGCCAGCCCGGCCCCTTCAGCCTGGGACAACCGGAAGTACTGGAAAAGGCCTTTGCCGATGCCGGTCTGAAGGATATCCGTATCGAACGCATCGATGCGCCGGTACGCCTCCGCAATGCCGGTGAGTGCCTGCAGTTTGAGCAGGAATCCTTCGGCGCCCTGCACCAGATGCTCAGCGGTCTGAGCGATGCCGAGAAGGACGCCACCTGGGATGAGATCGAACAAGCCCTGAGACAGTTTGAACGAGAGGATCATTTCGAGGGGCCTTGCGAGATGCTGATCGCTGTCGGCACCCGCTGAACGAGGGGACCAAGATGAGCAAGATCGCCATCATTCAACAGCCACCGGTGGTATTGCACCGACAGGCCAGCCTTGACCAGGCCGTGGCATGGATCCACGAAGCGGCCTCAAAGGGAGCCGAGCTGATCGTTTTTCCCGAAGCCTTCCTGCCCGGTTACCCGGCCTGGGTATGGCGACTGCGACCCGGCAGCGACTGGGACCTCAGCGAAGCCCTGCACCAACGCCTGCTCGAGAACAGCATTGATCTGGATCGGGGCGATCTGGCCCCGGTCCTGCAGGCTGCCGGCCAGGCTGGCGTATCGGTTATCATGGGATTCAACGAGCGTGACGGAGGAACGGGCCGCAGCACCCTCTACAACAGCGCCGTAGTCATTGACGGAGAAGGAGGGATCGTCAATCATCATCGCAAGCTGATGCCCACCAATCCCGAGCGCATGATCTGGGGCTTTGGAGACGGCGCGGGGCTTCGCGCCGTGGATACCCCCGTCGGCCGCGTCGGCCTGCTGTTGTGCTGGGAGAACTACATGCCTTTGGCTCGCTTCGCGCTCTATGCCCAGGGCATCGACATCCACATCGCCCCCACCTACGACAGCGGACCGGCCTGGATCGGCAGTCTGCAGCATATCGCCCGCGAAGGTGGCTGCTGGGTCATCGGAGCCGGCGTAGCCCTGCGCAATCGTGACCTGCCCGAGGATTTCTCTCAAAGGGAAAGCATCTACCCGGAAGACGAGGACTGGATCAATCCCGGCGATTCGGTGCTGATCGCACCGGGCGGTGAAATCGTCGAAGGGCCTCTGCACGAACAGCAGGCCATACTCTATTGCGAAATCGAAGCGGCCCGGTCGGTGGCGGCACGGAGAACCTTCGATGTCGCGGGCCACTACTCGAGGCCCGATGTATTCCAGCTGCAGGTCGATCGCAAGCGGCAAAGCCCGATCGCTTTCGAGTCATGAAACGCCGTCGTTTTCTGCAAGGCCTCTTCGCCGCCGGTTTGTACAGGAGCGGAAACGTACTTCTGGCCCAGCCGCCCGCGAAGCCCGTGCGCGTGGCCGCGCTGCAAATGAAGCCCCGACTGGGCGATGTCGAATACAACCTGGCGCAGGCCGAAGGCTTGATCGACGAAGCCGCGAAACAGGGCGCCCGATGGATTGTTTTGCCCGAGATGTTCACCAGTGCCGCTGCATTTCACGAAGACATGCTCAATGCCATCCGTCCCCTGGACGGGCAACCGGCACGCCTGCTGGCGCGCAAGGCCCGTCAAACCGGGGCGGCCATCGGCGGATCCTTCCTGGCCCAGACCGGGGGGCAGGTGCGCAATCGTTTTCTGTTGTACCTGCCGGATGGAACCCGGCAATACCATGACAAGGACCAACCCACCTACTGGGAATCCTGCTATTACCAGGATGGCGAAGACGATGGCGTGCTGCAAAGCCCCGACGGCGGAGTCGGCGTGGCCCTGTGCTGGGAACTGATTCGGTCCCGCACAGCCGCGAGAATGCGCGGTCGCATACATCTGCTGTTGGCAGGCTCCACCTGGTGGACTCTGCCGGAAGAAGCGGATGCCGATCATCCCTTCCGCCGCGCCAATCGGGAAATGCTGCGGCAGGCGCCTGGACGGATGGCCCGCATGCTGGGGGTACCCGTCATCCATGCCGCCCATGTCGGTCCCTTCCACGGCTACGACAGCCCGGAGCTGCCGGATGTCCCCTATGATTCCCGCTACCTGGGCGGAACCCGGATCTGTGACGCTGACGGAAACACCCTGGCTCATCGCAAGGCGGAAAAGGGTGCCGGCGCGGTGATTGCCCATATCGACATCCCGGTAACCCCACTACCCGTGGACCCGGTACCCGAGCACTTCTGGCTGCCGCCACAGATGCCCGAAGAATGGAAATCCGCCTGGAAACGTTGGCTACCGCGCGGCAGGGATTACTACGAAACCGTCACCCTGCCCTATCTCGCGGATGGCAAATTACGGGAATACATACCTCCCTACCTTAGGTGACCAGCCTCTCGAAGCGAGCTATCCGGCCTGTTGCAGGCATGAAAAAGCCCGGCCAGTAGCTACTGGCCGGGCTCTCATCTGGCGGAGAAGGAGGGATTCGAACCCTCGATACGCGGTTAGCGTATACACACTTTCCAGGCGTGCTCCTTCAACCACTCGGACACTTCTCCAGATTCAGTTTTGGCGGAACTTCGGGTTCCAGCTTCCATTCGCCGGAGCACGCGGCGTGCTCGTTGTTTCGGGTCGTCCTGACCCGAACCCCTGCGGAGCGCCTGCGGCGACCTCTCGGGCTCCCGGCCCTCGAGTCAACCACTCGGACACTTCTCCAGATTCGGGATTTAGGGGAGTCCACCCCTCAAAATCAGGATGCGAAGCCTACAGCATGGGAGGGCCGGTATCAATGCCTCGGCAGTAAAAATCGGAGAGAAAGATAGCGCTTTTCTATCGCCGGCATAGTTTCTTTCGAAACCCCGTCAGGCCGGGATTTGGTAAACTGGGCTTTTGCCCGAGTACCGCCATGCTGATCGTCGTTTCTCCTGCCAAGACCCTGGATTACGAGTCTCCCCTTCCGACTTCGGACTACAGCTGCCCCGAGCTGCTGGAGCATTCCGAGCAATTGATCCAGCGCTTGCGCGACCTGTCGGTGCTGGATCTGGCCGAGCTGATGCACATCAGCAAGAAGATTGCGGAGCTGAACTTCGAGCGCAACCACGCCTGGCACCTACCCTTCACGCCGGAGAATGCCCGTCAGGCGATGTTTGCCTTCAAGGGGGATGTCTATACCGGTCTGGATGCCTACAGCCTCGATGCCGATGGGGTCGCCTTTGCCCAGGACCACCTGCGCATGCTGTCCGGCCTCTACGGCGTGTTGCGACCGCTGGACCTGATGCAGCCCTATCGGCTGGAGATGGGCACGCGCCTGACCACCGCCCGCGGCAAGAATCTGTACGAGTTCTGGGGCAACATCATCACCGACAAGCTCAATGAGCAATTGCCGGCTTCCGGTTCCGATGTGCTGGTCAACCTGGCCTCCAACGAGTATTTCAAGGCAGTGCAGCCGAAGCGCTTCGCCGGCCGCATCGTGACACCCCAGTTCAAGGAGTACAAGAACGGCCAGTACAAGATCCTCGGTGTCTACGCCAAGCGCGCCCGCGGCCTGATGAGCCGTTTCATCATCGATAACCGCATCGACGATCCGCTGGACCTGCAAGCCTTCGACCGCGAGGGATATGCCTTCAACCCGGCCATGTCCGACGGCGACAACTGGGTATTCACGCGCAAATCCTAGGGTATATCGGGGCGGAATACCGGGTTTTCGTCGGGCATTTCGTCTACCATGGGGCAAAACGACTATAAGTATTCCCCATGGTCGAACTTTCGCCCCGCGCACACCGGATCCACATTGCCAGCGGCCTACTGGTAGCGTTGCTGCTGCTTGCGCTGCTTGTCGCCGTTCCCCTGTTCTCCGAGGAACCGCTGAACCAGCTGCAGCAAATCCAGCAGCGCGGTGAACTGCGCGTGCTCAGCCGCAACTCGGCTTCCACCTGGTATCAGGGCGCGCAAGGCGAGGATGGCCTGGAATATCAACTGGCCAAACTGTTTGCCCGATTCATCGGCGTGGAGCTGCGCATGATCGAGGTGGATCCCTATGGCGAGCTCTACGACGAACTGCTGTTCGGGGACGGCGATATCGGCGCGGCCGGTCTTTCGGAACAGGACATCGACCAGCAGGCCATGAGCATCAGTTTCGGCCCGGCCTATCATCAGGTCAGTCAGCAGCTGATCTACCGCAAGGGCAATGTCGAGCGACCGCGCAAGATCGAAGATCTGAAGGATGGCGTGATCGAGGTTATCGCCGGGACCAGCCATGAACGACTGCTGAAACGCCTGCAGCAGGAGTATCCCTGGCTCAACTGGCGCGCCAACCGCGACATGGGTTCCGAGGAGCTGATCGAGCTGGTGGATCAGGGTGTGGCCGACTACATGCTCGGCGACTCCCATGAGATCGCGCTGCAACGGCGATTCTTCCCCGAGTTGCGTATCGCCTTCGAGCTGGGCAAGCCCAAGCTGCTGCGCTGGGCCTACAAGCGCAGCGAAGACAGCAGTCTCGACAAGGCCGTGCGCCAGTTCTTCAAACAGATCCGCGAAAACGGCCAGCTGGAACAGCTGATCCATCGCTACTACAGCCATGTGGCCCGTTTCAACTACTCCGACATCCAGACCTTCCTCGAACATGCCAAGCTGAGGCTGCCGAAGTACCGCCCCCTGTTCGAGAAGATCGCCCGCCAGGAAGGGCTGGAGTGGCAACTGCTCGCCGCCATCGGCTACCAGGAATCCCTGTGGAACGAGAAGGCGAAATCACCGACCGGCGTGCGCGGCCTGATGATGCTGACCCAGAACACGGCCCGTCATGTGGGCATCAAGAACCGCCTCGACCCGAAGCAGAGCATCCTCGGCGGGGCACGCTATTTCAAGCAGGTGCTGAAAAAGATCCCCGAGCGCATCCCCCAGCCGGATCGCACCTGGCTGGCCTTGGCGGCCTACAATGTCGGGTTTGGCCATCTCGAGGATGCGCGCAAGATTACCGAAATGAATGGCGGCGACCCGGACAAGTGGATCGACGTGAAGAAGAGCCTGCCCCTGCTGTCACGCAAGAAATGGTACAAGAAAACCCGCCACGGCTATGCCCGCGGCTATGAACCGGTCAAGTACGTGGAGAACATCCGCAAGTACTATGAGCTGCTGGTCTGGATGGACAAGCGTGCCCAGGGAGAAGAAACCCTGCCCGACCTGCCGCCGCAGACCGAGGATCTGAGGCTGCCCCCCAGCTTCTGAAGGCTACTGCTCCAGGGACTCCCGCTCCAGGGCCAGAAACACCGAGTAGGCATTGATGCGATTGGCATCAGCAAAGGCGGGCAGCTGTGCGAACCGGCTCCAGTCGATGGCATCGTAGATCTCGTCGAAGCTCATCATCTCCTCGACCCCGGCTCCCAGCTGCTGGCGCAGGTAGGCCAGATAATCCCGCGTCAGCTCGATCGCCTGCTTCGGCTTGCGCGCCAGACCGCCATGGCCGGGGATCAGCGCTCGTATGCCCTGCTTCCCCGCCATCCGGTCCAGGGTTTCCAGCCAGGCCCTGGAATCGCTGTCGCCAACAAAGGGCACTCGGCCCTCGAAGATCACGTCACCGCTGATCAACACGTCATCGGGTTCGACGAACACGGTCAGATCGGCGTCGGAATGGGCCTTGCCCAGGTAGTTGAGGGTCAGCCTGACCTGGCCCTCGTCAAGCACCCGAACGCCCTTGATCTGCTCGTCGGGATAGACCAGCCGGGTGTCCTCGTTGACCCAGGGATCGAGCGAAAAACGCCTTTCTTCCAGCCGTTCCGCGGCCTGGGGCGAATTCAGGTAGTCATCGATACCACTGGGCGCAAGAATCCGGGCACCCCGTTCCTTGAAGACCTGAAGGCCGTAGATGTGATCGGCGTGATAATGGGTGGTGATCACCCGTTCGATCGGCAGATCGGAAATCTGGCGAATCTGCGCCAGCAGCTGCTCGGCCAGGGATGGCGTACCCAGGGCGTCGACCACCGTAATTCCCTGCTTACCGACGATGACCGTCGCATTGGAGATGAATCCCTGGTTATCAGTTGCGATCCCGGACTTTCCCTGCACGAACCAGACATGCGGTGAAACCTGTTGCAGTGTCATCTCGACGCTGCTGCGTGGGTATCGAAACTCAAAGGCACCCACCTGCGTCGACCAGACAAGCACCAGTAATATCGTCAACAGATACTTCATGATCCGAATTCTCCTGTTTGAGCCCCGAGGCCTCTTTTCTGTTTTCTGCGTTGAGCGAAGAAGTCGCTCAACAATCGAGCGGCCTCGTCTTCCAGCAGGCCGCCCTCGATTTCGATGCGATGATTGAAACACATGTGCTCGAACAACTGCCCGGCACTTTCGATGGCGCCGGTCTTGTACTCGCGCGCACCATAGACTAGCCGCTTCACCCGCGCGTGAACCAGGGCACCGACGCACATGGCACAGGGTTCGAGAGTGACATACAAGGTGCTCCCGACCAGCCGATAGTTCTGCAGCCGCTCGGCGGCTTCCCTAAGAACCCGGATTTCCGCGTGTGCCGTCGGGTCATGGGAGCGGATTGGCTGGTTGTGCCCTTCGGCCAGACACAAACCACCGGCATCCACCAGTACCGCTCCTACCGGCACTTCGCCCAGATCTGCCGCGCGTTCGGCCTGTGCCAGCGCACGACGCATCCAGTGGATGTCTTCTGATGGAGGTTTTATTCCATTGGCAATATCGGATTTCATGGATTTCTGCGGTGGACTGAGAACGACGGATACTGGCACGAAGCAGCAATCGAGCTCAAGCACGACCATTGCCACAGCGGAATAAATCCATTCCGGGGACGGACCCCATTCATCAAGAAAAACCATTGAATCCGCCGGAACCCGGGCGTATAAGGTGTATGAACAGACAGAATGGATTGGCTTTTTTGGGCGGTATAATCTGTCTTCATTCTGCCTTCAATAACTGCAGTATGCCGGAGCATCCGCTCGTGGAGGCCAAGAGGAATCCGGATCAACCAGGATTGGAGGGATGACTTCTTGCTGGCTCGGGAAAACACCACCAGAGCCACTGCAAACCCGGCGGACCTTGCCTGGGATACGAAACATGCTGAGGGAACAAGCTGCCGAAACCATGCCTTGCCGCAGATTCCATTTTGGTGACCATTTCATAGACCTGGACCAGCGCCTGCTCTATCACGGCAACCTGCTGCTTGAACCCGAGCGCAAGGAATATGAACTGATTGCGTTGCTGGTCGAAGCCTATCCCAAGACAGAAAGCCGGGGATCAACAGGCCGACAACCGGACTGGATTCCAAAAAGATCAGCAAGGCAATGGCCGGACAGGGCCAGGGGCTGTGCTGCAACCAGTCGCTCAGGGTTTGGTAAAAGTCCATATCATCAGTATGCCGTCGCGACCTCACAAAAACGACCCCTGTGGGTCACCTTGAACAGCCCCATCGTCTCCTGAACCGGATTGGATTGAACTCCCCTTCCGGAAGCCCTAGAATGCCGCCCTTTCCGAGATCCGATTCAACCTAGACCCAGGCGAAGCCGATGAACGAAGAAACCCCAACCCAAGCCGACGAGGAATGCCGATTTTGCGTATCCAAGCCCGGCCGGCGTGTCATCGCGGAAAACGATTACGGCTATGCTGCCTTCGACCGCCATCCTGCCAGTGAAGGGCACTTTCTGGTCATCCCCTGGCGCCACTTCGCCAGTTACTTCGACATCACCGACGAGGAGACCCTGGCTCTTTGGGATCTGGTCAAGCAAGGCAAGAAGGTCGTGGATGAAAAATTCCACCCGGATGGCTACAACATCGGCATCAATGTCGGACACTGGGCAGGGCAGTCCATCCATCACCTCCACATCCATGTGATCCCGCGTTACAAGGGCGATGTGGAAAACCCCAAGGGTGGCGTACGGGGCGTAATCCCGGCCAAGAAGCTCTACGAGTTCAAGCCGGACTGATCGAGCAGAAACCTCAATCCGGAGAGGCCGGCTTGCTTCGGGCAATCCCGGTGTGCTGGTCGACTCTGGCTCTTTCTCTCCAGTTTTTCGCCTTTTTCAGGTCTTTCTCCAGACCCAGCTCCCCCTGCTCGTAGGCGCGGGCCAATCGATGCATCGCCAGAGGGTTGCCGTTTTCGGCCGCACGCCGGAACCATAACAGAGCCTGCCCGCTGTCGGCATTCACATCCAGAGCTCCACTCTCGTATCGCAGGGCGAGTTCGTACTGGGCATGAGGGTCATTGTTTTCCGCCCGTTCCAACAGAGACTCGTACCCTTCCCTCTTCAATGGCATCGATGCCTCGATCAGGTTTTCGATGAGACCCAGCAAATGCACCGCTTCGCGGTGTCCGTTGGCTGCGGCACGACGCAGCCAATCCCGGGCCGAGTGCTGATCCTGTTTGACCAGAATACCTTCATGATGCAGCTTGCCGAGCAGATACTGAGCCTCGGCATTTCCTTCTTCGGCGGATTGACGTAACAGGCGAGCCGCTTCGTCCAGATCACGCTGCACGGATTTTCCATCCAGATACGCCCTGGCCAGATGATACATGGCCTCGCTGTTGCCTCCTTTTGCCGCCTTCTCCCACCATTGAATGGCATGCGTCATATCCTTCGGCACCAACTTTCCTTCGGCATAGTCATTGCCCAGGATCAGCGCAGCATAGGCATCGCCGTTACTGGCAGCTCGACGAATCCATTCCAGACCCTCCTTCGGTGCAGGGGCCAGTTGGTCCCGCCCCTCGATCAGTGCAAGCCCATACAGCAACTGGTCATCGGGGTCTCCTTTCAGAGCCTGCTGACGCATCAACTCCAACCCGGATGATGGGTCGCCACCATCGGCCAATACGAAGGCGAAGATCAGGCTGGTAACCGCAAACAGCAAGACCGACTTAGCTTTCATCGGCCAACTCCAGTTTCTTGTCCTGCATGGTGTCATGCGGTTCCTGCTCTGACTCCGGGGTTTCTTCCTCGATTTCCACCTTCTGTTTCAAGGCCGTGATCGCCTGCCCGACGGATGGATAGATGTTCTCCTTGCCGATCATCTCGCACAACCCGGTACGATCGAAGACATCCAGTATCTTCTCCTTGAGATTGGCAAAGGAGATACCCACACCTGCCTTGGACAGGCGTTCGAGCAGGTTGCGCAACATCTCGACACCGGAGGCATCAAGTCCATTGATACCATCACCGACTACCAGAATTTCTCGCAGATCCGGGTCATTGCCGACCAGGTACAGAACTGCATCCTCGAAGTAGCTGACATTGGCAAAGTACAGCTGACCATCGAAGCGAATAGCCGTGATTTTCGGATGCAACTTGGGCAGATTGTATTTCTTGGCACTACGGAGTACGCCCTGCTCGTCAATGCCCAGGATGACCACTCCGGGGTGCATGGTCCGCAGAAGGAACAGGATCAGCGAAAGCAGAATACCCGTCAGAATACCGTTCTGTATATTTGGCGCAAAGGAAAGCGTAGCAAAGAAGGTGACAATGGCGGCGATACCATCCTGGGGATTGGCTTTCCAGGCATCCTTGATGGTTTCGACATTGATCAGACCAAACACCGCCATCATGATAATGGCTGCAAGTACCGGCTTGGGCAGATGATGGAGCAGCGGCGTGAACAGAAACAGGGTAATCAGAACGATCAATGCACTGAAAACAGAGGCCAGTCCTGTTCTCGCCCCCGTGGCCAGATTCAGTGCCGAGCGCGAAAAGGAACCGCTCACCGGCATGCCCTGGCTGAAAGCAGCAGACACCTTCGCCAGCCCCTGTCCAATCAACTCCTGGTTCTCATCCCAGCGGGTACGGGTTTTTATCGCGATGATCTTGGAACTGGACATGGCCTCCATGAAGCTGATGATGGCGATAACAAAGGCCGCTGGCAGCATGTGCATACTCGCAACCAGATCAAAGGGAGGCATGCTGAACTTGGGCAGCCCCTGGGGAATGACACCTACCACGACGCCCCCGCTGGCCTCGAAACCAACCAGGTAACTGATCAGTGTAGTAATGATAACCACGATCAGAACACCCGGCAGCTTGGGTGCAAATCGTTTCAGCAGAAGCAAGGCGGCCAGGGAACCCACACCAAAGGCAACGGACGGAAGATGACTGCGCATCGAGTGCTCGATCACATGAAGTACATCGACCATGAAGTGAGGCCCGTGTTCGAGTTTCAATCCCAGCATCGCAGGCAACTGGGCCAGGGCAATGATCAATGCGGCCGCATTGATGAACCCTCGCAGCACGGGATAGGAAAGGAAATTGATCAGCACACCCAATCTGGCCACGCCGAGCAGAATCTGAATCAAACCGGACAGCAATGCCATGAGAATGACATAGGCATAGAACTGATCGGTGCCAAATTTCGCAAGGGTCATGACACTTGCAGCCGTGAGCAGGGAGGTCATGGCCACAGGCCCGGTGGACAAGGCGGGTGACGATCCCCACAGCGCGCCGATTATGACCGGCAGAAAGGATGCATACAGACCATAATAAGGCGGTACTCCGGCCAGTTGGGCGTAGGCGAGGGATTGCGGGATGGCAACCAGTGCCACCGTAATGCCCGCGATCAGATCGGCTCGCAGGGTTTCCCGGTTGACCGAAGGCAACCAGGCCAAGAACGGAAAAAGCCGATACCACAACGGCACCGGCGTACGCTTGATCACTATGGTCATCTCGAAGTTTTCTCCAACAACAAAGGGCCCGCGGAAGGGAAATTCATAACGCATCAGCCAGAACCCGGCACAGGAAGACGCGCAACAAATTCAGTACTTGCTTATTTTACCAAACACCTATATTGATGTATAGTACATACCCACTTAAATATAGACCGGCAGTTTCAATAGATGATAACCGGACCACAAATGAAAGCCGCCCGCGCACTACTGGCCCTTGATCAGCGCCAACTGGCCGAGTTGGCCGGGTTGTCATTGCCCACGGTACAACGCATGGAGTCCGCTGAGGGGACTGTCCGCTGCAATGTGGAATCCATGATGCGCGTGATTGAAGCCTTCCAGCAAGCTGGCGTCGAACTGATTTCGGAGGGTGCGGATTCTCGCGGGCAGGGCCGTGGTGTTCGATTGATGGAGCCCGCTGACTCGCCATGAAGGAAGCGGGGATCCCCATGCTGCTGGCTGAAGCTTCCGTTGTCGCAGCCTTGCTGTCGGCACTGAGTTCCCTGTTGTTGCAGCGCTACCCGTCACTGATGCGCAGCTGGATCACCCCCTTGGTGGGGCTGTCGGGATTATTGGCCCTGCTCGCCGGCTCGAGCACCCTCCTGTCAGGAGTAAACAGCACCGATACCCTGCCCCTGGGACTACCCTGGCTGCCCTGGAGCTTGAGGCTCGATGCTCTGGCCGGCCTGTTTCTTTCGCTCATCGGCCTGGTCGGCTTTGTCATCTCCTTCTATGTACCCTCCTATACCCGTGAGTTCGAGCATGGCAGCGACTCTCTACCGGCGCTCGGGGGGTTCACCGGCCTGTTTCTCGCCGGCATGCTTTTGGTTGTATTGTCAGATGGGGCCTTCCTGTTCATGGTGAGTTGGGAGCTGATGTCCCTGAGTTCCTATTTCCTGGTCACCTTCCAACACGAAAAACCGGCCAACAGGCGCGCGGGGTTCCTGTATTTGCTGATGGCCCACATCGGTGGCCTGTCGATACTTCTGGGTTATGGTGTT
The DNA here is from genome assembly GCA_015494335.1 of Gammaproteobacteria bacterium. GTDB lineage: Bacteria > Pseudomonadota > Gammaproteobacteria > S144-22. Next base: position 13,017 of record WGBK01000022.1, read on the forward strand.
TTGGCGGCTTTCGGGGATGGGTTCGGCTTCGAGGCCATGCGGGCGGCCAGCCTGTCCGAGAACTGGGCCACCATAGCCTTCCTGCTGGCCTTGCTTGGCTTCGGCATGAAGGCCGGGATGCTACCGGTACATGCCTGGTTGCCGGAAGCCCACCCCGTTGCTCCATCACACATCTCGGCACTGATGTCTGGTGTCATGCTGAAGGTCGCCATCTACGGACTGATCCGCTTCACCTGGGATCTGCTCGGAAACGTTCATTGGCAGTGGGGCGTAACGCTGCTGATCATCGGCTCGATATCGGCCGTGATGGGCGTACTGTACGCAATGATGCAACAGGACATGAAACGCCTGCTCGCCTACAGCTCGGTCGAAAACATCGGCATCATCTTCATGGGCCTCGGGTTGTCCGCCATTTTCAGTGGCACCGGGCACCCTGGCCTGGCCGTAATCGGCCTCGTGGCAGCGCTGTACCACGCTTTCAATCATGCCATCTTCAAGAGCTTGCTGTTCCTGGGTGCGGGTGCCGTCCTGCACAGTACCCGTGAGCGTGATCTCGACCAGCTTGGTGGCCTGTTGCGAAGAATGCCCTGGACGGGAGGCTTTTTCCTGCTGGGCTGCATCAGCATTGCCGCCCTGCCCCCCTTCAACGGATTTGTTTCCGAATGGCTCACCTTCCAGACCGCCTTGCAGGCCTGGACACTGGACAGCGGTATCCTGCGGACCCTGCTGCCCATCGCTTCCGCAGCACTTGCCTTGACCGGCGCCATCGCCGCCGCAGCCTTTGTCAAGATGTACGGTGTCGCCTTTCTCGGACAGGCACGTTCACGCCGGGTACGGAGGGCGAGAGAGGTCGGTCTCGGCATGCGAACTTCAATGGGTCTGCTGGCTCTGCTCTGTCTTGCATTGGGGATCTTTCCAACCTTCATGATCGAATTCCTCAATGCGGTCCCGCAACAGCTCATAGGTCAGGGAATCGGGCAGGCAACAGCTCATGGCTGGCTATGGCTGACACCGGTTTCCGCCCAAACGGCCAGTTACTCCGCGCCGCTCGTGTTTGCCGGCGTCCTGGCCACATGGTGGATCGCCCAGGCCCTGATGAGGAGAGGCCGCATCCGCAAGGTTCGCCGAGGCCCTCCCTGGGATTGCGGATATGGCATGCCTTCGGCCCGGATGCAGTACAGCTCGATTGCCTTTGCCCAACCCATGCGGCGCGTATTTTCCGGCTTGCTGCACTTCCAGGAAAACATGACCGACGACGGCCAGGGTCGTGAAAGATACCAGCTGCAGGAGCAGGATCCATTGTGGGACTGGTTCTATTTGCCCATAGCTCGCGCCGTGAATGCCACAGCTCGAAAGGTTTCCCTGTTGCAATCCGGTAATGTGAGAATCTATCTGGGATGGTCGCTGGCCACCCTGGTGATACTGTTGTGGCTGATCTCATGATGCTGCTGAACTGGTCAACAGCCTTGTTGCAAGTCCTGCTCTTTGCCCTGTCGGCACCCTTGCTGGCGGGCTGGATCAAGCGAGTCAAGAGTCGGCTGCAGAATCGTCGAGGCCCATCGCTGCTGCAACCCTACCGGGATCTCAACAAGCTTTTCCACAAGGAAGTCCGTGTTGCCTATACGGCCTCACCCTTGTTTCGGGCCGCACCCTATGTGGTTTTCACGGCAACTCTCGTGGCTGCTGCGACCGTCCCCCTGATCGCGGTCCATCTTCCAACTGCGGCTCTCGCCGATGTCATCGTGCTGGTCGGTTTTCTCGCCCTGGCCCGTTTCTTTCTTGCACTGGCTGGCATGGATGTGGGCACCTCTTTTGGCGGAATGGGTGCTTCACGGGAGATGCTGATTTCCGCACTGGCCGAACCCGCCATGCTGATGGCCATCTTCACCCTGACCATGAGCGCCCACAGCACCAACCTGTCCAGTGTCGTCGAACATGTACTCGATACAGGGTTGCTGTTGAGGCCGTCCCTTCTGTTCGCCCTGATGGCGCTGTTGCTGGTTGCCATTGCCGAAACCGGACGCATCCCGGTGGACAACCCGGCTACCCACCTGGAATTGACCATGGTTCATGAAGCCATGATACTCGAATATTCAGGCCGACATCTTGCATTGATGGAATGGGCTGCCCAGCTCAAGCTGCTGCTCTATGGCGTTTTGATCTGCAATATCTTTCTGCCCTGGGGTATCGCCCAGGAATTGACAGCCTCCCAGATGCTTCTGGGCCTTGCCGCCATTGCTCTCAAGCTGCTGGTGCTCGGAGCACTGCTGGCCCTGTCAGAAACCGTCGTTGCCAAGATGCGGCTGTTCCGGGTTCCGGCTTTTCTCAATCTGGCCTTCCTGCTCGGCCTGCTGGGCATGCTCAGCTATGTAATTCTGGAGGTGAGTCTATGAACCTGGCCCAGATGGGGTTGATGGAGCAGCTGATCTTCGTATTTGCGGCTCTGGCGCTTTTTCTTTCCTTTCTGTTGCTTTCTCAGGCGCGGCTGACGGCAATGGTCCACGTTTTTGCCTGGCAAGGCTTCCTTCTGGCCGCTCTGACAGCGATGGTTGCTTCTGTGGAACAAAGCCATCACCTCTACTTGTCCGCCCTGCTGACCCTTACCCTGAAGGCTTTGCTGATACCCTGGATGCTGCATCGCCTGATACGCAAGCTCGAACTGGAAAGACACCAGGAGCAACTGCAAAAACAGGCCCTGGTGATGGTCGCCGGCGCGGCTCTGGTTATTTTCAGTTACTGGATCGTGCTACCGATAGCGAGGCTTGAATTGGCCAACACCCGCAATGTGGTCAGCCTGAGCCTGGCCATTGTGCAACTGGGCATGTTGCTGATGGTGGTCCGGAGACAGGTGGTTGCCCAGGTCATTGGTTTCATGTCGATGGAGAATGGTCTGTTTCTGGCCGCGGTAGCGGCCACGGCAGGGATGCCATTGGTGGTCGAACTGGGCATTGCTTTCGATGTCCTGGTAGCTGCCGTTCTGTTCGGCGTGTTCTTCTTCCACATTCGGGATAGCATCGATTCCCTGGACGTGGACCTGCTGACCCGTCTTTCCGAGGAAGAGCAGGGATGATGAATGCGCTCTACCTGACTCTTGCCTTTCCCGCTATCGGCGCCATCCTGTTCTCTGCACTGCGCGATGTACGCATGTCCAGCTGGATCAACCTTGCGATCAGCGCGGGCAGCTTCGTGGCTTCTGTTTTTCTTGCCATACGCGTGCTGCAATACGGCAGCCTGCACTACAACAATTTCCTGGTCGATCCCTTCAATATCTTTCTGCTGGTACTGACCACCTTCGTAGGTTTCACCACAGCCATCTTTTCACGGCCTTACATGCAGCATGTCTGCGAGGAAGGCCGTTGCACAAATCGGCGCATGCGCCTGTATCACAGCATGTTCCAGGCCTTCATGTTCACCATGTTGCTGGCCCTTTCCACCAACAACCTGGGGGTATTATGGGTAGCCATCGAAGGTGCAACACTGGCCACAGTGATGTTGGTATCCCTGTATCGTACGCCCGAGGCCGTTGAGGCAGCCTGGAAATACTTCATTCTCTGTGGTGTGGGTATTGCCCAGGCCCTGTTCGGTACCGTGTTGCTGTATTTCGCAGCCCAGCATGTCCTGTCGGACCCGGAACAAGGCCTCAACTGGCTGACGCTTTATGATCACGCCAGTGAGCTGAATCCAATCGTCATGAGCATCGCCTTCGTCTTTCTGCTGGTCGGGTATGGAACCAAGGTAGGCCTGGTTCCTCTGCACCAGTGGTTGCCCGATGCCCACTCGGAAGGCCCAACGCCCATGTCGGCCGTTCTTTCCGGCCTGTTGCTGAATGTGGCCTTGTATGCCGTTGTACGCATCAAGATCCTCACTGATGGTTCCCTGGCCGGGACCGAATACCCACAGATGGCCGGCCACCTGCTGATGGGATTCGGTCTGACATCCTTCCTGGTCGCGGGGTTGTTCCTGCACCGTCAGCGGGATATCAAGCGGATGTTCAGCTATTCCTCCATCGAGCACATGGGGCTGGCCACCTTTGCATTTGGCATCGGCGGTCCCCTGGCCACCTTCGGGGCATTGCTGCACATGCTCGTCCATTCACTGACCAAATCAGCAATTTTCGTTACCGTCGGGCATGCCACGCATATTGCCGGAACACAGAATATCGAACATATCCGCGGCTTGATCCGCACCCAGCCAGCAGTAGGTTGGGGTTTACTGTTTGGTGTTGCCGCCATCGCCGGTTTTCCGCCCTTTGGCGTTTTTACCAGCGAATTCCTGATGTTGACTGCCACGATGCAAAGTTGGCCATGGCTGACCGTAAGCTTGCTGGCAGGCCTGGCCATAGCCTTTGCCGGGCTGTTCCGCCATATCCACCCAATGGTGTACGGCACTGTTCCCGAAGGCCAGACACCCGTAGCCGTGAACATGATTCCCGTGGCCGTGCACCTGATCCTGGTTCTCTGGATCGGCCTGGCCATACCCGAGTTTCTGGCACAATGGCTGGATCAGGCTGTCCAATTGATCACTGGCGAGGGTGTGCTGTGAACCGTGAAGATTGCCTCAACGAATTCATAAGCCGGCTGGAAGCCGACGGGATCAATCCTGTATCCAAATGCGACAAAACGCTTGCACCCGCTCACAAGCTTGAAATCAAACCCGAGAGTTGGCGTCCTGCAGCCCAACTGGCCCGCCAGCTGAATCTACGCTGGTCAGCTCTCTGGGGGGATGAAAGAACATCCGATTACCACCTCTTTGCAGCCCTGGATTGTCAGGGGCAGTACATCATTTTGCATACCCGCCTGCCATTGGAGGACCCCGAAATCGAGTCTCAGGCACAGATCTTTCCAGCAGCTTCGCGACTGGAGCGTCATCTGACCGACATGTTGGGCATCCGTTTCCTGGACAGCCCGGAACCTCAGAAATGGACTCGGCACCGGGCCTGGGGAAAGAACGAATTCCCGTTGAGACAGGACTATCCCGTGGAAGGCCACGGACAGGGACATACACCCGGAGACGATGAATACAGCTTCTCCGGAATCCAGGGCAGTGGCGTCCTGGAAATCCCCGTTGGCCCTGTGCATGCCGGTATTATCGAACCGGGCCATTTTCGTTTTCAAGTCGCCGGCGAGCCGATATTGCGCATGCAGGAGCGCCTTGGATACACCCACAAGGGCATCGAGAAAATAGCGGTCGGTCGCGACCCGGAAAGCCTGGTACGACTTGCAGGACGGGTCTCCGGCGACAGCACGGTTGCACATGCCTGGGCGGCATGCCAGGCCCTTGAACGTGCAAGCGGTTTTTCACTCAGCAATCGTGCTTCCCTGCTTCGTGGTCTGCTCTGCGAAAGGGAACGGGTTGTCAATCATCTCGCCGACATCGGAGCCATCTGCAATGATGTGGGATTCGCTTTTGCCCAGATGCAATGCCAAGCCCTGCGCGAGCCCTGGCTGCGCCGAAACAAGGAGTGGACCGGCCATCGCCTGATGATGGATGCCATCGTACCCGGTGGCGTGGCTGTCAATCTTGCCCCCTCGCTCATTCCAGTTCTGCATCATGATCATTCGGAACTGAGGGATCGTGCACAATCCCTGTTCGATATCATCAATGACCAACCGTCCCTGGAAGATCGCTTGCTGGGGACCGGTCATCTCTCTCAGGAAAGCGCTTCGGAACTGGGTGCCAGCGGCTATGTCGGCAAGGCTTCCGGCCAGTCTTCAGACCTACGTGCAACAGCTGCCTACGCCCCCTATCACCAGCTGACCCTGCAACCCTCTGTCGACAAGGCCGGTGATGTCGCTGCACGAGTAAAGATACGACAGCTGGAGATTCTCTCCAGTCTCGATCTTATGGATGAAATGCTTAACCTGCTATCGGAAGGCGATGCCTCCGAGCCTGCACTGGCATCTTTCAGCTCAAGCGCCGAGGCCGAGGGGCTTGGATTGGTGGAAGGCTGGCGGGGCGAGATCGTCACCTATCTGCGACTGGATGAGAATGGCCGGGTGGCACGTTTTTTTGCCCGTGATCCAAGCTGGCTCACCTGGCCTGCCCTGGAGCGGATCGTGCTTGGCAACATCGTCCCGGATTTCCCGGTATGCAACAAGTCGGTCAACGGCTCCTATTCGGGCCAGGACCTGTAAGGAGTCAAGACATGTTGAGAATCGTTCATCGAATCCTGCAGACCGGACTGCTTACCGAACAACCTGAATTCCAACCCGATGCCAATATCGAGACTATTGGACAGGAGTTGCAGAGCAGGATTGAAAAAACCTTTGGCGGTAGCCTCGCCATTCGACAAGTGGACGCCGGATCCTGCAATGCCTGCGAGTTGGAAATCCATGCCGCCAATGGCCCCCATTACGACCTCGAACGATTCGGTATCCATTTTGTAGCTTCTCCTCGCCATGCGGATGCTCTGCTCGTCACCGGACCGGTATCCCGACACATGGAAACGGCACTGCGCCGAACCTGGCGCGCCATGGCCGGCCCTCGCCTCGTCATCGCCAGCGGCGACTGTGCCTGCAATGGTGGCGAATTCGGCACCAGTTACGCAAGTTGCGGACCGGTGGAAAATGTAATCCCCGTGGACCTTAAGATTCCAGGCTGCCCGCCCTCCCCGCTCGAACTGATGCAAGGGCTGTTGGCCTTGATGCACATGGCCTCATCCAATGACTGAGGTGCCAGTGCCCGGTATTGCCTGACAGAAGCGGTGATAAGTTATTGGTTTTTTTAGCTGGCAGGGTCTTGGTGCCTGCACGTGCCAGCCAGTACCAGATATGTACCTACTCCCACTCTATTATCTATAAGCCATTTTTAGCTTTTATTTTCAATAACTTGTTATCCTGCTAAATGGGTATACCATGAAAAGTACCATGCTCAGAAAATCCTTCAAAATGCTCGAAAAATTTCTGATTACCCTTTCAACCAGGCGCGCGAGACAATTTCCAGGGGACTACTCAGCTTCCTTTATGAAAGCCATATTCTGTATTACAAAAAAATACGCCCTCGCTATCGTGATTCTACAAGTTCTCCATCAACAGATGGGGCCGATGAAGCACCTCTGATTCCGTATATGCGCTGCTGCACGACGGTGATGAAACCATGCTTCTCGGTAACAACCTGTGAGTTGCTCCCCGGAGCACACTCTGGGGCTCGTAAAGCGGTCATAAATGTGTCTGCTCAACCGGTCGCCAGAAATACCATGATTACGCTACTCTGCCATTCATGGTATCGCTGCTTTTCATACTATAGTGCACAGAAAATACCATGAAAAATACCATGTTAATAAATACCGCTATTCACCGAGGAACACCGAAACAATGCGGCCTAACTATACATCGGGCCTGCCAGTTGACTTGACGGCATTCTCGACATATGCTTTAGCATATGCCATTAATCAGGGGATACCCTAATGCCACCTCTTGAACGCCATGTCCGCCTCTTTCGTAACGGGCGCAACCAGGCGCTACGCATTCCTCGTGAATTCGAGTTGGAAGGCGAGGAAGCCATCATCCACAAGGAAGGTGACCGCCTGATCGTGGAGCCGATCCGTAAAGGAAAGTTACTGGCCCTACTTGCCACTCTGGATCCTCTGACTGAACCTTTCCCCGATATTGACGATGATCTGCCGCCACTGGATGACGTGCAACTGTGAGTACATCACTGACATACTTGCTGGACACCAAC